>JANWLL010000022.1 GCA_025450855.1 Vulcanimicrobiia bacterium | reverse complement strand
GCGGCCGACGCCGAGCATGGACGAGATCACGGCGCTTGCGAAGCGCCGCGGTTTCATATTCCAATCGAGCGAGATCTACGGCGGCGTCAACGGCGTGTGGGACTACGGGCCGCTGGGCGTCGAGCTCAAGCGGAACGTCCGCGAGGCCTGGTGGCGCGACAACGTATCGCTGCGCGACGACGTCGTCGGCGTCGACACGGCGATCATCATGCACACGGACGTCTGGCGCGCGTCCGGCCATCTCGAGAATTTCCACGACCAGATGGTCGATTGCAAGACGTGCAAGAAGCGCTGGCGCGCCGATCATCTCACGAGCGACCGCTGCCCGGCGTGCGGCAACGCGACGCTCACCGAGCCGCGCGATTTCAACATGATGTTCAAGACGTTCGTCGGCGCGATGGAAGATGCGTCGTCGACCGCGTATCTGCGGCCGGAGACCGCGCAGGGCATCTTCGTCGACTTCAAGCTCATCGCGCAGACCGCGCGCATGAAGCCGCCGTTCGGCATCGCGCAGATCGGCAAGGCTTTCCGCAACGAGATCACGCCCGGCAACTTCACGTTCCGCTCGCGCGAGTTCGAGCAGATGGAGCTCGAGTTCTTCGTGCCCGCCAAGCCCGAAGGCGAGGACCTGCGCTGGTACCGCTACTGGGTGGACGAGCGCTACGACTGGTTCATGCGGCTCGGCATGCTCCCTTCCCGGCTTCACAAGCACGAGTACGAAGGCGATGAGCTCGCGCACTACAGCAAAGCGACGACCGATCTCGAATACGACTGGCCGTTCGGCACGTCCGAGCTCGAGGGGATCGCGCATCGGGGCGTCTACGATCTCACGCAGCACGTCCAGGCGAGCGGCAAAGACCTCGCGTTCTTCGACGAGGAGTCGAAGGAGAAGTATCTGCCGACCGTCATCGAGCCCTCGCTCGGAGTCGATCGCGCGCTGCTCGCGTTCTTGATCGACGCGTACGAGAAAGAAGCCGACCGCACGGTGCTGCACTTCCATCCGCGTCTGGCGCCGTTCAAGGTCGCGGTGTTCCCGCTCGTCCGCAACAAGCCGGACATCGTCGAGGTCGCGACGCGGATCGAGAAATCGCTGCGTCCGTCGTTCCGTACGATGCTCGACGACTCGGGCAACGTCGGCAAGCGGTATTACAGACAGGACGAGATCGGCACGCCGTACTGCGTCACCGTCGACTACGAATCGCTCGAGAAGCAGGACGTCACCGTTCGCGACCGCGACACAAAAGAGCAGGTGCGCGTGTCGACCGACAAGCTCGAAGCGTACCTGCGAGAGAGGCTTGTCTAGACCGAGATCTCGCGCAAGACGAGGCGGCTGTAGGTGTCTTGCACGCCCGTCTTCTCGCGCAGCGCTCCGATGACCGTGTCGAGATCGTCCGTGTCGCGACACGCGACGCGCAGCTGATAGTCCGACTTGCCGGTCATGAGCGTCGCGCTCAAGACGCCGGGGATGTCCTTCACCGACGTCTCGAAGCCGGAGCGCGAAAGCGCCGGCGGCAGGCGCACGTCGATGAGCGCGAGGAGCGAACGCCCGACGCGCGCGTGATCGACCGACGCGTGGAAACCGGTGATGACGCCGAGTCTGACGAGGCGTCGAAGCCTTTCGGCAGCTGCATTCGCGCTCAGGCTGACGCGAGTGCCGAGGTCGCGGTAACTGATCCGCCCATCCCTCGAAACGATGCCGAGGATTTCCCTGTCAAGTTCATCTAGCACGGCGATGGTCTCGCTACTAGTTTTATGGTACCTACTAATATTATGGTAGTTGTGCCGGGTCGCCTGCGATTGGCACCGAGTTGGCGCCTTTTCTGCGCAAAAACGGCGAGCGACGTCCGACAAGCAACGCGCACCGAGGATATCTAGCGATCGGCATCGGGTTTTGTTGCAAAGCCTCGCCGCGACGCTCGCCGCCGTCGGAAAAGGTCCCTAGTTGTCCCGCGTCAAAAGACAGCAACGGCTAATCATGCCGTGCCGGCCCGCCGACCTCATGGGGCCGAGCGGGGTTTTTATTCGCGACCCGCCAGGCGCCCGCACGGGTGCCGTTCCCGGCGGCGTCTATCGGGGGCATCCGCGTTGAGATCTTCCAAACCTGCGCCGAAATCGAAGAAGCCGGTCAAGTCCGCGCGCGCAACCGCGCGGCCCGCGGCGAAGAGCGCGCCGAAGAGCGCGCCGTCGAAGAGTGCATCTTCGACGGCGATGAAGAAGCCGACGAACGGCAAGGCGAGCGTCAAGCTGTCGGTGTCGAAAGCTCCCGCTCTAAAAGCTCCCGTTGCGAAAGCGCCGGCCGCCAAAGCACCGGCCATCAAAGTGCCAGCCGCAAAAGTGCCAGCCGTCAAAGCACCTGCTGCGAAAGCAGCATCGGTAAAGACTCCTCCCGCGAAAGCGACCGCGAGCTCGAAAAAGGGTGAGGCGCGCGTTGTTGCCGCCGAAACTCTGACGACGCCCGCGCCGGTCGAAGCGCCGCCGAAACCCGAAGAAGAGCAAGAGCCGGTCTATAAGATCGAGCCGATCCCCGTGCTCGGCGATATCGTTCGTAAGCCGATGCCGCCGCTGCCGCCGCCGAAACGCGCCCAAACGAAGAAGCTCGACCCGCCGACGAAGCTCAACCTCGTCAAGATGACGTATTCGTTCGAGGAGGGCGGCGCCGAGCTGCGCGACCTCCTCGGCGGCAAAGGCGCGGGCCTCGGCGAGATGACGCGCATCGGTTTGCCGGTGCCGCCCGGATTCACGATCACGACCGAGGTCTGCCGGCGCTACATGGAGCTCGGGCGCCAGCTGCCGCCGGGACTCGAAGAAGAGATCCACCGGCGCGTCGCCGAGCTCGAACGCAAGACCGGCAAGGAGTTCGGCGGAGAAACCGATCCGCTGCTCGTCTCGGTCCGCTCGGGTGCGCGCGTCAGCATGCCGGGCATGATGGACACGGTCCTCAATCTCGGCCTCAACAACCGCACGTGCAACGCGCTCGTCGTCCTGACGAAGAACGACAAATTCGCGTGGGATGCGTACCGGCGCTTCGTCCAGATGTTCGCGACGGTCGTGCTCGGCATGAAGCGCGAGCCGTTCGATGAGGTCGTCAAGCGCTACATCGCCAAGGCGCGCATCGACTCCGAGTCCGACCTCACGGCGCTCGCCTTCCGCAACATGACGAGCGAGTTCAAAGCGCTCGTGCGGCATCACACGAAGAAAGATTTCCCGGAAGACGTCTTCGTCCAGCTGCGCATGGCGGTCGAGGCGGTCTTCAACTCGTGGAACAGCAAGCGCGCTATCGAGTATCGCAAGCACGAGCGCATCCCCGATTGGTGGGGCACCGCCGTGAACGTGGTCGCGATGGTCTTCGGCAACATGGGCGAGGACTCGGGCACGGGCGTCGCGTTCACACGCAATCCGTCGACCGGCGACAAGAAACTGTACGGCGAGTTCTTGCCGAACGCGCAAGGCGAGGACGTCGTGTCGGGCAGCCGCACGCCGTTCCCGATCGCCGAGCTCGAGAAGCGCAACCCGAAGCTCTACAAGCAATTCGCCGACATCGCCGCGTCGCTCGAGAAGCACTACCACGACATGCAGGACATCGAGTTCACCGTCGAACGCGGCAAGCTCTACGTGCTGCAATGCCGCAGCGGCAAACGGAGCGCCGCGGCCGCGATACAGATCGCGGCGGACATGGTGAAGGAGCACCTCATCCAGCGGGAAGAGGCGCTGACGCGGATCGATCCGGGATCGATCCAGGCGCTGCTCCATGCGCAGCTCGATGATAAGGCGCGACCAGCGCCCCTTACGAAAGGCCTCAACGCGGCGCCGGGCGCCGCTGCGGGCATCGTCGTCTTCGATCCCGACACCGCCGTCGAGATGAAGCGCGAGAACAAAAAGACGATTCTCGTCCGGCCGATGACGACCCCCGACGACGTCCACGGTATGATCGCGGCGGAAGGCATCCTCACGTCGCAGGGCGGTGCGACGTCGCACGCCGCCGTCGTCGCCCGCGGCATGGGCAAGCCGGCCGTCGTCGGGACCGAATCGATCCTCATCGACCTTCGCTCGCGGACGTTCACCGTGAAAGGCCACGTCGTCCGCGAAGGCGATTCGATCACGATCGACGGCACGACCGGAAACGTGTACCTCGGCGAGCTGCCGATGCAGGCGGCGAGGCTCTCGTCGCAGTTCCAACACATCCTCGCGTGGGCCGACGACTTCAAGCGGCTCGGCGTCTACGCGAACGCCGACACGCCCGAAGACGCGCAGAAGGCGCGCGATTTCGGCGCCGAGGGCATCGGGCTGTGCCGCACAGAGCACATGTTCATGCAGATCGAGCGGCTGCCGATCGTCCAAGAGATGATCATGGCGGAGACGCCCGACTCGCGACGCAAGTGCCTCGAGCAGCTGTTGCCGATGCAGCGCGACGATTTCCGCGGCATCCTCAAGGCGATGAAGGGGCTGCCGGTGACGATCCGGCTGCTCGATCCGCCGCTCCACGAATTCTTGCCGAGCCTCGAAGATCTGCTCGTCGAGACGACCGAGCTGCGCGTCAACAAATCGGATCCGTCGCTGCTCGCGAAAAAGGAGAAGGTCCTCAGGCGCGTGCGCGCGCTCCACGAGAGCAATCCGATGCTCGGCCTTCGCGTCTGCCGGCTCGGCATCGTGTATCCGGAGATCTATCAGATGCAGGTGCGCGGCATCATGGAGGCCGCGGCGGAGCTCAAGAAAGAGAAGATCGACGCGCGCCCGCTCATCATGATCCCCGGCGTCGGCACGGTGACCGAGATGAAAGCGCTGCGCGATCTCGTCGTCAACGAAGCGGAGCGCATCCTCAAAGAGGCGGGCGTCAAGGTGCACTACGAGGTCGGCACGATGATCGAGCTGCCGCGCGCGTGCCTCGTCGCGCATCGCATCGCCGAGCATGCCGAGTTCTTCTCGTTCGGCACGAACGACCTGACGCAGACGGTCTTCGGCTACTCGCGCGACGACGCAGAAAGCTCGTTCATCCCCGTCTACCTCGACCGCAAGATCCTGCGGGAAGATCCGTTCCAGGTCATCGATCAAGACGGCGTCGGCGAGATGATGAAGATGGCCATGGAGCGCGGGCGCATGACGCGTGAAGACTTGAAGATCGGCATCTGCGGCGAGCACGGCGGCGATCCGACCTCGGTCGAGTTCTGCCATAAGATCGGTCTCGACTACGTGTCGTGTTCGCCGTTCCGCGTGCCCGTCGCGCGCCTTGCGGCAGCGCGCTCGGTGCTGCGCGAGCAGGCGGAGGCCGCCGCAGCGGCGTCGGACGGTAAGAAGAAGAAAGTCGATCAAGATTGATTGGGAGCGGTCGAGATTTATCTCGACCGTAGGCCGAGCGAACCTCGTCTCTGCGAGTGATACGTAGGACATGCCGACCACTCAAAGCATCCGCGAAGAGCTCGAAGCGCGCGAGGCGGCGACGCTCTCGGCGCACGCGACGCTCTCGAAAGACTCGCGCGGCAGACGGGCGCCCGAAGAGCCCGATCCTGTTCGCACGTGTTTCCAGCGCGACCGTGACCGCATCGTGCATGCCAAAGCGTTCCGGCGCCTGATGCACAAGACGCAGGTCTTCCTCACGCCCCTCGGCGACCACTACCGGACGCGCCTCACGCATTCGATCGAGGTCATGCAGCTCTCGCGCTCGATAGCGCGCGGCCTCAATCTCAACGAAGACCTCGCCGAGGCGATAGCGCTCGGCCACGATCTCGGCCATTCGCCGTTCGGCCACGCGGGCGAATCCGCGCTCACCGAAGCGTGGTCGAACTACGAGCCTGGGGCGAAGTTCATCCATTCCCAACAGAGCTTGCGGGTCGTCATGTACATCGAACGGCGCGGCGAGAAAGTGGGCTTGAACCTGACCGAAGAAGTGCTCGACGGCATCGGCAAGCACAGCAAGAACAAGGGCGGTCTCGCCGGTTGGCAAGATCTGCCGTTCACGCTCGAAGGTCAGATCGTGCGTTATTGCGACCGGCTCGCATACATCAACCACGACATCGACGACGCGATCCGTGCCGGCGTCATCGCTGAAAGCGATCTGCCGCGCAACGCGGTCGACACGCTCGGGCCGAGCGGCTCGATCCGCATCGAGACCGTCGTCCAAGACATGATCGCGCAGTGCCGAGGCAAGGATGAGATCAAGCTGTCGGATCCGGTGCTCGAAGCGGTCGAGACGATCAAAGATTTCATGTTCCGCAACGTCTATCTCAACGACGCGGCGAAACGCGAGGAACCGAAGGCGCAGAACATCGTCAAGCGGTTGTTCGAGCACTACATGGAGAACCCCGACGAGCTGTCGCCGGAGTTCACGCTCGGGCTGCCGGCCGAAGACACGCTCGGGCGCCGCGTCTGCGACTATATCGCCGGGTTCACCGACCGTTTCGCCATCAAGCGCTTCCGCGAGCTCTTCGTCGATCCGCTCGAAGCGCAAGTGCCGAAGGAGTGGGATGTATGAGTGTCTTGCTCGCGATCTGCATCATCGGCAGCTCGGTTTTCGCGAAGCTGCCGACGGGTCAATCGCCTATGCTGCACCAGGCGACTATCGCAGCCCCCGCTTCTACGCCGAGCGCCACCGATTTGTCGACAATGCCAACCCTCGCGGGTATCACGCTCGACGAAGATCCAACCATAGCATTCCGTAGACTGAATCTTGAACCGCCCGACGCTCATGCTAAGGGGCCGAGTGCATTTATGCGCACTTATTCGCTGAGCCGTGGCAACATCGTCGTAACGATCTTGTTCCTGAAGAAGATCATAAGCATCGACGTACTGGGAGAGTTCGATCGGACACCCGACTTCACAGACCCGTTCGGTGTCCGAATCGGAGACTCGCTAGACAAGGTTGAGCGGATCCGCGGGAAGCCCAGCTTCGTGGGTTCGGATATCAACGTACAAGCGTCGGCCCCTAGCATTTTCGAGGCGAGGTATGGGTCGCTACACGGCATCGTTTGGACGTATACGATTATGGCCGGCCAAGTGAGAGGTATTACCCTCGCGGACAACAGTCAGTAAGATGCCGTTCGATGCCGGCGTCGTCGCCGAGATCCAAACGAAGGTCGACCTGCTCGCGTACGTCAGTCAGTACGTGACGTTGAAGAAGCGCGGCCGCGAGTACCTCGGGCTGTGTCCGTTCCACGCGGAGAAGACGCCCTCGTTCTCGCTCAACGCCGACAAGCAGCTCTGGCATTGCTACGGTTGCGATGCGGGCGGTGATCTCATCAAGTTCGTCCAGCGTTACGAGAACGTCGACTTCCAGACGGCCCTGCGGATGCTCGCGCAGCGTGCCGGCGTCGAGCTGCGCGAGTCGAAAGACGCCGGCCGTCGCAGGAGCGAACGCGAAGCGATCTACGAAGCGAACGCCGTCGCCGCATCCTACTTCGCAGCGGAGCTCAAGAAGAGCCACGCCGCGCTCGACTATCTGCGCGGCCGCGGCGTCGCGCTCGAGACGGCGGAGAAGTTCGGCATCGGATTCGCACCGGATTCTTGGGACGGCTTCGCCGCCGCCGCTCGCAAGTCGGGCGTCGATCTCGAACTGGCGGCGCGTGCCGGTCTCGTGCGCGCGAGACCGCAGAGCGACGGTTACTACGATTTCTTCCGCAACCGCCTCATGCTGCCGATCCACAATCTCACCGGCGAGGTGATGGCGTTCGGCGGCCGCGCGCTCGGCGACGAGACGCCGAAGTATCTCAACACGCCGAGCACCGCAGCGTACACGAAAGGACATCACGTCTACGCGCTCAACGTCGCGCGGCGCGCGGCGGCGGCCGACGGCGCGATCATCGTCGTCGAGGGCTATATCGACGCGATCGCCCTCCACCAGGCCGGCTTCGCGAACGCCGTCGCCAGCCTGGGAACGGCGTTCACGCTCGAACAAGCGCGCGAACTGAGGCGCGTCGCCCCGAACGTCTACCTCAGCTTCGACGGCGACAAGGCGGGACTCGCCGCGACGACGCGCAGCATCGATATGCTCGTCGACGAGGGGTTGACGGTCGAAGTCGTCGCGCTGCCCGCCGGGAAGGATCCCGATGAAATCGTGCGCACCGAAGGCGCGCCGGGCTTCCGCGCGCTCCTCGACGGATCGGTGCCGTGGAAAGACTTCAAGCTCGAACTCGCGTTCCGCCAAGCGGCGGCGTCGAAGTTCGTCAACCCATCCGACATCGCGCGCGAGGTGATGCGGGTCGTCGTCCAGGAACGCGATCCGATCGTCCGCGACCGCTATGTCAAGGCGATCTCGCGCAAGCTCGACATCTCGGAGACCGCGCTGCGGCGCGTCGAACGCGGCGAGCCGAGCGCGGCGCGCGCGATGGGGCAGTATCCGCCGCGACGGCCCTTCGAACAGATCCGCGCGCCGTCCGCGGAGCGCGAACTCGTCCAGCTGCTCGTCGTGCGGCCCGCCCTGGTCGAACGGGCTGCGTCGCGGATCGGCGCGGACGAATTCGAAGACACCGGCATGTCCGACGTGTTCCGCCACCTGAGCGCTAATCGCGACCGACTCGCCGAGGGCATGAACCCGTTGACGCTCTTCACGGACGATGCAGTCGGCGCGGACTTGTCGCGTCTCGCGCTCTCATCGCCGCCGCTCACGATCGAGGAGGACGAACAACGCTTCGACCGATTGATCGAGCGCTTCGAGCGGAAGCGGATGGAGCGGAGGCTTTCTACGATAGATGAAGAATTGAACGGGCTCTTGACCCGTGGATTGCCCGTGCCCGACGTGCTGAGAGACGAATATAACTCGCTCACGACGTCTTTGCGTGGGTCGAGGCCGAATGGCAAAGAGGAATGACCCCTTAGCGATGTCCCCCCGCAGCTCGAAACGCCCAGCAGACGACGATCAACCGAAGGAAGCGACCCCGCAGCAACCCGAGGCTGCAGCGGCCGCCGCTGCACGCGCCGCTGCGGTCAAGTCGCTCATCGAACGCGGCAAGAAAAAAGGCTCGCTGACATACGACGAGGTCGCAGCGGTCTCGGCGCAATTCGACGAGGACGATCCCGAGAAGAGCAACGAGCTCGTCGAAGAGATCATGGCGGCGAGTATCGAGATCACCGAGCTGCCTGAAGTCGGCGCGGAAGAGAAGGAAGACGCCGAGCCCGAGCCCGTGCTGGTCGAGGAGCCGGCCGATGAGACCCTGTTGCCTCCCGGCATGTCGCTCGACGACCCGGTCAGGCTGTATCTCAAAGAGATCGGGCGCGTGCCGCTGCTCGACATGGCGCAGGAGCAGACGCTCGCTCGCGCCATCGAGCGCGCCGAAGAAGAGATCGATCGCGCGAAGAACAACGGCGGCGCCGCGAACCCGCTCATCATCGAAGCCGGTGAGGCGGCGAAGCGACATCTGACCGAGGCGAACCTGCGGCTCGTCGTCAGCATCGCACGCAAGTATGTCGGACGAGGCATGCTCTTCCTCGACCTCATCCAGGAAGGCAATCTCGGCCTTATCCGGGCGGTCGAGAAATTCGACTACAAGAAGGGCTACAAGTTCTCGACATACGCGACGTGGTGGATCCGTCAGGCCATCACCCGCGCGCTCGCCGACCAGGCGCGCACGATCCGCATCCCGGTGCACATGGTCGAGACGATCAACCGGCTCGTCAAGATATCGCGCCAGCTGCTCCAAGAGCTCGGCCGCGACCCGTCGGTGGAAGAGATCGCCAAAGAGATGAGCCTCTCCGCCGACAAGGTGCGCGAAGTCATGAAGATCGCGCAAGAGCCGATCTCCCTGGAGACGCCGATCGGTGCGGAAGAAGACAGCCACCTCGGCGACTTCATCGAAGATCCTGAGGCAGTCGCTCCGGCCGAGGCCGCATCGGTGACGATGCTCAAGCAGAAGATGGGCGACGTGCTGCGCAACCTCACGGATCGCGAGCGCAAAGTGCTCGTCCTGCGATTCGGCTTGGAAGACGGCCACCAGCGGACGCTCGAGGAAGTCGGCCAAGAGTTCGGCGTCACGCGCGAGCGCATCCGGCAGATCGAGGCGAAGGCGCTGCGCAAACTGCGCCATCCGAGCCGCGGCAAAGCGCTGAAGGACTACTGGCAAGCGGACTAGCTACGTCTTCTTCGACGCCTTCTTGCCTTCTTCGATCAGTTTCTTGACTTTCTGTCCGCCGATCTGTCCGATCGTCTCGTAGAATTTCGGCCCGTAGCGATTGCGAGTCGCTTCGCCGCCCTTCTTGCCGCCGAGCTTACCGATGTTCTCGTAGAACTCGTGTCCGTGCGAGTGTTTCGTCGCCTCGCCGCCTTTGCGGCCGATGCGCTCGTAGAACTCCGAGCCATAGCGCTGCTTGACCGTTTGGCCGCCTTTGCGCCCGGCCTCGCGGACCGTCATCCCTTCAGAGGGTTTTTGATTTTTCGCTGCCATGAAGAATTTTGGGACCCTTGCTTGAACTGTTGCCCTACATTACGTATTCTACGCCTGCCTGGCGAAGGCTGCACACGGGACGGCGCA
The DNA here is from genome assembly GCA_025450855.1 of Vulcanimicrobiia bacterium. Taxonomy (GTDB): domain Bacteria; phylum Vulcanimicrobiota; class Vulcanimicrobiia; order Eremiobacterales; family Eremiobacteraceae; genus JANWLL01. The sequence goes on along the minus strand of JANWLL010000022.1, from coordinate 7,559 downwards.
CGGTGCGGTACAAGGCCCTGTCCTACTTTGCGACTAATGCCGCCGCGACGATGACGAGGCCACGACGCAGGGGGTTTTGATGCGGGCTTTCATGACGCGGCGATTCACTTCTATCTTTATGGTCGCGAGCGCGTGCGTCGCGTTGCCGCTCGCGTTAGCCGCGGCGCCGACGCCCGCGCCTTCGGGTTCGCACCTCGCGTTGCCGTCGCCGTCGCCGAACGCGTCAGCAACCGCGGCGCCCGCGCCGACGCCTACCCCGGTAACGAACGTGCTGCCGCCGCCGTCTCCAAGCGTTCCGGACACGACGACGCTCGGCAAGATCGGCGCGCTCGAGCGTGCCGGCGCCGGACCGCTGAAGGCGAGCGACCATCATCCGCGACGGTCGACGTCGCCATCCGCGCTTGTTTCGTACTTGAAAGACAGCGATCCCGAAGTGCAGGCCCGCGCTTCGATCGCGATCGGCCGGCTGCGATATTCGTCGGGCGTCGGTCCACTTGTCGAAGTCTTGCAAAGCCAGGCCGCATCCGACGACGTCAAAGCTGCCGCGGCCTTCGCGCTCGGCGTCATCCATTCGACCGATGCTCAGGCGGCGCTCACCTCAGCAGCGCTGCACGGATCGTCTCAGGTCGCCGGCGCCGCGGTCGACGCGCTGGGCCGCATCGGCGGCGACTCGGTGATCGACACACTTGACCGCCTCGTCAAGTCGCGCGACCCATACGTCCGCGGCATGGCGGCGATCGGAATAGGCGAGGCCACGACGACGATCGGGGCGCCGCGGCCCATCGACGGCGCGTACCGCGTGAACGCCGGCGTCGCCGTCGCGAGCGCTATCCAATACGAGCGCGATCCGGAGGCGAAGTGGCGCGAGGCATGGGCGATCGGCCGGTCGTTGTACGACGTGGACCAGCAAAGCCTGCGGACGATGATCGCCGATCCGCAGGAACTCGTCCGGCAGTATGCGGCGCAAGGCATGCGCCGGCTCAAGGATCAGAAGTTCGCGCTTGCGCTCCATCTCGCCGTGAACGATCCGTCATGGCGCGTGCGCGTCGAAGTCGCGCGTGCGCTCGCGGTGTTCCGCGACAACACACGCGTCGACCTGACGCCGCCGGCGATCCCGTCGAGCGATCAGCAGATGCCGAAAGCGCTGCCGATTTCCGCGCCTTTCGGACCGCATCCGCAAGTAGCGATCGTGACGTCGAAGGGCGTCATCGTCATCGAGATGTTCCCCGACGAAGCGCCGTATAACGTCGACAACTTCCTCTATCTCGTCGATCGCGGCTACTACAACAACCAGCAGCTCTTCCGCGTCATCCAGAATTTCGTCATCCAAGGCGGCGACCCGACGAACGGGGGCACCGACGGCGGGCCGGGCTACTCGGTGCCGGCGGAGCTGGATCCGCTGCAGCAATTGACCGGCATGCTCGCCCTAGGATTGGATTATCCGGACAACGTCCACGCCGATGTCGATTCGGGCGGCAGCCAGTTCTACGTGACCGAATCGCCGCAGCTCCACCTCGACGTCAACTTCACGACGATGGGGCGGGTGGTCAAAGGCATGGCGGTCGTCGACGCGATCCGCGTCCACGACGCCGAGAGCGCCGCCGATCGCGCGAAGCCGGCGGACATCGTCAAGCGGATGTTCCGGTGCGAACCCGTTATCCCCCAAACCCCCGACATCGAGACCTTGCTGCGGACGAAAGAGATCGGCTACAACGCCGACTGACCCACTTGAGGCTGTAGCGGTCGAGCTTTAGCTCGACCGGCCGAGCGAAGCTCGGCTAGCTCGGCACTGAGATTACGAACGCGTCGCAACGCGTTCACAAGCGCCTTCTACATTATGTGCCTGTAGGAGGTGTTTGTCTTTATGTTCTCTGCGCAACCAACGCAAGCCGTCACCGCGAACGCGAATGGCACGAGCAAGAAGCGCGTCAATGGGGCCGATTCGTTTGCGCGCGCGCTCGGCGAGGGCCTCATCGACGTCGCTTTTTCTTTTGACGGCGCGTTCCGTCCGTTTGCTTCGATGTCGCTCGCTGAGCGCGCGGCCTACGGTCTGCGATCGAATCACCAAACCGTCACGCATCCAATAACATCGGCGGCGGCGCACGTCTTTCCGGGCACACTTCCGAATCGACAGCTCGTGAGCAGTCGGCCGCCGCGACCGCTCGACGCCTCGCTTCGCGTGATCGGGGGTCCTCGCAAAGCGTTCGCGGCTCCGCCCCCGCCCACCGTCGAAGGGGTTCGGCGAGAGGCGCGGCTGCGGCACGCCTCTTCGTCGGACGGGCCGCCGAAATGCGCGGCGCAACATCAAGCGACCGGGTTTCCGGGATTGCGCGTCGCGGCGAAAGTCGGGCCGGCGCGACTCGATGTCATCGTAGCTGGCCGCGGGCGCCTCGCAAGCGTGATGCAATGGATGCGATAGCGGCCGAAGTCGATGCTCTGACGGTCGACGCGCGACGGGCAGCGCGCGTGGGCGCGTTCGGGGACTCCCCCGACCATCCCGGATCGATCGTGACGAAGCCGGTCGAAAGCGTTTTCGTGCCGACGACTCCGTCCGCTTCGCCGCTTGCAGTCGCCATCGACGGTGCCGGATTTTTCCTCGTCGCGCGCGCCGGCCGCACGTATTACACTCGGCTCGGCGACTTCCGATTTGACCAACACGGCACGCTCGTCGACGGCGAGGGTCGCACGGTCCTCGGCTTTGCGCCCTCCCATGATGGCCATCCCGGCTCGCTCGTACCGATCGAACGCCGCGATGCCAAAGGCGCTTCCATCGACGCGGCAGGCACGATTTCAGTCGAAGGCGCTCGTGGAAAGGAAGCGATCGGACGCCTCGCGCTAGCGGTCTTTCCGGCCCCCGAGCGCCTTGGACGGCTCGACGACACCTCGTTGCGCTCGACCGCCGATTCGGGCCGTCCTCAAATCGTCGCCCCGGGCGCACCAAACGTCGGCAAATTGAACGCGCATGCGCTCGAAAATGCGCTTGTCAACGTCGCGGGCGATCTCGAAGGGATGTGGCGCGCGCAGCGTCGAGGCGAAACGCAGGCGGCTGCAGCGGCTGCTGACGATTCGTGTGAGAGAGCCGTGTTGGGTCTGGTGCGTTGAGGCGACCCGTTTGGAAGCGTCGACGGACCGAACGACCGGCGGTTGCGGATCCAGCGCCCGCGCTGTTGGCGCGCGCGGCAGCGGTGATCGAAGCGCACGCACCCAAATCGCTCAACGGGCGCGCTTCGGCCGTCGCCCAAACGCCGACGCCGCGTCCGTTCAATGCAGAGGAAATCGAATCGGCTCAAGTCTGGCACAGTGACGATGGCGACGGCCTCGACATCTGGTGCTCGCTCGGCCTCGCCGGCGCCCGGGCGCTTCTGAGCATCGTTCTTCACGGCCCGGCGGGCGACGAGCCGACGCCTCTGGAGCGAAACATCGTCCGTGAGACCGTCGAGCGGTTGTTAGCGGTGACCGGTCGCGTGTGGGAAGAACAGGCCGCATCGAAGTTGCCGCTGCTCCCGGGCTGGTGCTGCAGGTTGGAACTGACGGACGCGCTAGGCGCAAAAGCGACCTTGACGCTCCACGCTCTGTCGCGCTGCGCTCCCACGCGAAAGGTCGAGCGAGTCGATCTCCGAGCGGTTCCTCTCATGCTCGACGCCTCGTTAGCGGTCACGCAGTTTCGGGTCGAGGCAATCGCCCGCTGGCGCAAAGGCGACATCGTCACCTTGGCGTGCGCGCCTGACGCGACGGCGAATCTTCGCGCCGGCAACGCGTGCGTCGCCGCCGGCTCGCTTGGCGCATCGCGCGGAAAACGCGCGATCCTCGTCACGCGCTCAGCCTAAGATGGACGGATCGATCGCTGCTCGCGACCGCGCGCCATTCGCTGCGCTCGGCGAGATCGAAGTGACGGTCGCGGTTCGGCTCGGCGGAGTCCGCATGCCTCTGCACGCTGCCGCTGCCCTCGGCGAAGGATCGCTGGTGATGCTCGACTGCGCGCCGGAATCGCCCGTCTCTCTCCTCGTCAACGGCGTCGCGATCGCGTACGGCGAGCTCGTCGTCACCGAGGACGGAGAACTCGCCGTGGAGATCACGGACGTCAAGCCATGATGGAAATCATCGATCGTGCCGTGACGCATCCGACGGGCTCGCCTCTCGACTTGCTCGTGGCGCTCTTCCTGCTCGGGATGCTTCCGCTGCTCGCGGTGTCCGTCACATCGTTCACGAGGATCATCGTCGTCCTCGGACTGCTGCGCGCATCGCTCGGAGCGCCGGCGCTGCCACCGAACATCGTGCTCGCCGGGCTTGCGATGATGCTCACGTGCGTCGTCATGGCGCCGACATTCGCTCGCGTGCAGCAGTCCGCGATCGAACCGCTCGGAGCAAAGCGGATCGCGCCCGCGCAAGCGATCGCGCTCGGTGCGGCCCCGCTGCGCCGCTTCATGCTCGCGCAATCGCGACCGTCCGACGTCGAGTCGTTCGAGCGGATGGAACGCTCGAAGCAAGTCCGAGCGGCGGACGCGCCCTTCACGGCGGTCGCACCGGCGTTCCTCATCAGCGAGCTTCGCGCCGCGTTCGCGATGGGATTCGCGCTCGCCCTGCCCTTCGCCGTCGTCGACATCGTCGTCGCCGCGGTTCTCATGTCTCTTGGGATGTATATGGTGTCGCCGGCAGCGATCTCTTTGCCGATCAAGCTGTTGCTCTTCGTGGTCGCCGACGGGTGGTCGCTCGTCGCCGGGGCGCTCGTCGCGTCGTATCGCTAAAAGCACCTCACGTGGAGAACATCGCGATCTCGCTGATGACCCAAGCGCTGAGAACGGCGGCTCTCATCGCGATGCCCGCCGTGATCGCCGTCGCGCTCGTCGGCGTCATCGTCGGCATACTCCAAACCCTCGTCCAAGTCCAAGACCAAAACGTCGCCTTCGCGCCGAAGCTCGGCACGATCGCGCTTCTCGTTTCCTTCGCCGGGCCGGCCGCTTTCGCTCTGTTGGAAACGCTGCTCGTCGGTGCCATCCAGGCGCTGCCGGAAATCGCGAGAGTGTGATCGACCAGCACATCGTGCCGGAGGTTTGGATCGCTGCCTTCGTCCGCGCGAGCGCGTTCGCCGCGACCGCACCGATCGCCGGATCCGGCGCCGTTCCCCGCATCGTCCGAGGCGCGCTCGCTCTGACGATCGCGTCTGCCCTCATCGAAAGATTTCCGCGCGACCGCGGCCTTGCGGCGTGGCCCGAGCAGGCGATCGTCGGAGCCGCCTTCGGCGTCGCAGCCGCGATGGTCGCAGCGGCCGTATCCGCGGCCGGGTCGGTCATCGATTCCTCGATGGCGATGCGACCGTTCGGCCGCGACGCCGTTTTCGGCGACGTGCAGGGACCGCTCGGCCGGCTGTATTCACTTGCATTCGCCGCGATGTTCCTATCGACGGGTGCGATGACGCACCTCTGCTCGCGTCTCGTCGACGCATCATCGTCGGCGGTGCACGTCATGTCGGCTGGTGGCGCGGTGGCTCTCGTCTCCGAGAGTTTCGAAGCGTCCCTCGACATCGCAGCGCCCGCGATCGCGGCGCAGTTCATCGCGACACTTGCGACCGCGATGGCGGCGCGCGCAGCGCCGCGGATCAACGGGCTCATGCTCGCTTCTCCGGCCGCGACGGTGGCCGTGCTCGCTGTCGTGCTCGCCGGTGTCGCTCCGGCGATGCGCGAACTCGTCGATGTCGCATCGCTGACCGCGTCGACAGCGCCGTGACATGAGCGACGGGAACGAGCGGTCCGAGCCGGCGACACCGAAACGGCGCGAGCGCACCCGCCGGGAAGGCGATCGTCCGCGAAGCGCGATCGCACCCTGCGCGCTCGCGATCTCGTCCTCGATCATCCCAGCGATGTACGGCACGGGCTTCGCATCTGCGTGGGTCTCTGCTTTCGCCGCTGCGGCGACCCTCGCGGCCGATGCCGCTGCGCGCGGGATCGCACCGCTGCAGGTCGTCCGCGTCGCCACGATCCCAGCAGAATGGGCCATCGTCTTTGTCGCGTGCCTCGGCTCACTACTCGCAGCGGTCGCCGCTGCCGCCGCGTCCGGTGCGCTCGGCTGGTCGCCCGGTGCGATGGGGGCGCAGTCGCTGAGGCGGACCTTTCGATTGCGGGCGCCCATCAATGCCGAAACATTGATGCAGACACTCGTGTCGGCGATCGCCGCCATCGCCGTCATGGTCGCCGCGCTGCCAGCGGTGACCGACGTCGTCGAGCACGTCACCGGTTCGTGGCGGTCGACAACCATAGCGGTCTCGGACAGCCTGTACGGATTGTGGTGGCGCGTGAGCGCGGCGCTGTGCGTCATCGCCGTCGCGGAAATCGCGATCGCGCGCCGGCGGCACGCGTCGCGACTACGGATGACGCTCCGAGAGGTCCGCGACGAACGCGCCGAGCAGGAGGGCAAGCCAGAGATCAAATCGAGGCGCCGCGGAATCGCCGTACGTCGCGCGCGACGGATCCGGCTCGAAGCGCTTCGTCGCGCATCGGCCGTCATAGCGAATCCGACGCACGTCGCCGTCGCGCTTCGCTACGATCCGCCCGGAATAGACGTCCCCGTCGTCGTCGCCGCGGGCGCCGGATCGGCGGCCGCGTTCGTCCGTATGGTCGCAGCGTATCATGAGATCCCTGTCATCGAATCGCCCGAGCTCGCGCGTGCGGTCTTCGCGCGCGTCGATATCGACGAGCCGGTCCCCGAGGAATTTTACGCCGCGATCGCCGCGATCTTCGCGTGGCTGTTGCGCGCGCGCGGCCGTCTCGGCGGAAATCCGGATCGATGATCGCTTTTCAGCCCAAAAGCGTTCTCGCGTTCGCAGTACTGGCGATCGTCGCCATGCTCGTCGTGCCCCTGCCGCCGGTATTGCTCGATGCGCTCCTCGCCTTGGATGTCATGGGCGCGGCGGCGGTCCTCGTCATAGCGCTCTCGATCCAAGACCCGCTCGAGCTGTCGGCGTTCCCCGCGCTGCTCCTCATCGCGACGCTTTTCCGCCTCGGCCTCGACGTTTCGGCGACGCGTCTCATCCTGACGCAGGGTGCGATCCCCGGCGGCGTCGGATCCGTCATCCCCGCTTTCGGCGCCTTCGTGATGCGCGGCAACGCGGTCGTCGGTCTGCTCCTCTTCATCATCCTCATCGTCGTGCAGCTCGTCGTCGTCACGAACGGTGCGCAACGCGTCGCCGAAGTCGCCGCGCGATTCACGCTCGACTCGATGCCCGGAAAACAGATGGCGATCGACGCGGATCTCCACGCCGGGATGATCGATGCGGCCGGCGCGAGAGCGCGCCGGCGCGCGCTTCAGTCGGAGGCCGATTTTTACGGCGCGATGGACGGCGCCGGGAAGTTCGTCCGCGGCGACGCCGTGGCAGCGCTCGTCATCGTCGGCATCAATCTCGTCGCCGGCATCGCGATCGGCGCCTTCCAGGAACACATGGATGCGGCCACCGCGGCCGCGACCTACGCGCCGCTTTCGATCGGCAACGCGATCGCGACGACGCTGCCCGCCTTCCTCCTGTCGACGGCCACCGGCATCATGGTCACCCGAGCCGCATCGGATGC
>JANWLL010000021.1 GCA_025450855.1 Vulcanimicrobiia bacterium | reverse complement strand
GGTCGAAGTCGGTCACTTGAGAACGACGTTTTTCGCCAGCGTCTTGAATCGTTCTCCATTCGTCTGAACGACGGTAATGGAAACGTGGCCCGTCTTTCCAGTCTTAATATCCCTGACCACGCCCGACGTGCCGACGTGCGCGCCCCCAACCACTTTGCAGCGCGCGCCGTCTTGCAGTTTACCTTGCTTCATCGCTTTCATCGTGTCTTCGCCCCCTTGGAGCGAGGCTTGGCCGACAGGGGGCAGTCCCCCGCCTGCGCCAATCTAGCACGATGCAAGCGGTCATTCTCGTCGGCGGCGAAGGCACGAGGCTGCGACCCCTCACATACGCCTTACCGAAGCCGATGGTGCCGATCCTCGGACGTCCTTTCATCGGCTGGATCATCGAACGGCTGCGCCGGGCGGGCGTCGACGACGTCATCCTGTCGTGCTGCTACCTTCCCGACGTCATCGAGGCCCATTTCGGCGACGGCTCCGATTTCGGGGTCAAGCTCCACTACGTCATGGAAGACACGCCGCTCGGCACCGCCGGCGCGATCCGCAACGCGTTCGATCTCGTCCACGGCCGGATCTTCGTCTGCAACGGCGATATCCTCACCGGTCTCGACCTCACGAAGCTCCGCGAATCGCACGAAAAGAACAATGCGATCGCCACCATCCACACGCGCGCCGTCGAAGACCCGAGCGCGTTCGGCGTCGTCGAGACGGACACGGAGGGCCGCGTCAAACGCTTCGTGGAGAAGCCGAAGCCCGGCGAGACCGACGCGCGCGACATCAATGCCGGCACGTACGTCCTCGAGCGCGAAGCGATCGAAGCGATTCCCGAAGGCAAGACCGTCTCGATCGAACGCGAGACGTTTCCGCTCCTCATCGATACGACGCATCGCGTCTTCGCCGTCTCGACGAACGACTATTGGATCGACGTCGGCCGCCCCGAGACGTATATGCAGGCGCATCGCGACATCCTCGACGGCAAATTCGACCGGCCGCTCGGCGTCGAGATACGGCCCGGCGTCTGGTCCGCCGACGGTGCCGTCCTCGATTGCGCGACGCTCCAAGGCCCCGCATACATCGGTGCGGGTGCGAAGATCGCGCGCGGTGCGAGAATCGGGCCGTACTCGGTCGTCTATGACGACGTCAAGATAGCCGATGGCGCGACCGTCGGCAACTGCATTTTGTGGCCGGGATGTGTCGTGGAGGAGAACGCGACGGTGCGCGGCGCCATACTCGGGCTCGACGTCGTCGTCGACGCCGGAGCGAGCGTTCCGGCGGGGAGCGTCATCGGAAAGGGCGAACGTCTCGTGCGCACCTGATGAATCCACTCGACTCGCTCAACGAAGAACAACGCGAAGCGGCCGCCCACATCGAGGGCGCCGTTCTTATTTTCGCGGGCGCCGGCAGCGGCAAGACGCGCGTGCTCACGCATCGCGTGGCGCATCTGCTCGCGAAAGATACGGCACCCGCCTACCGGATCATCGCGGTCACCTTCACGAACAAAGCCGCCGGCGAGCTCAAGCAGCGCCTTCGCGCGCTCGTCGGACCGATGGCGCAAGGCCTCTGGGTCGGCACCTTCCACTCCATCGGCGTGCGGATATTGCGACGCGACGGCGCGGTCGTCGGCGTCGCGCCGAACTTCGTCATCTACGACGAGGCCGACCAGCGTCAGCTCGTGCGCGAGATCCTACGCGACCTCGACCTCGACGAGCGCCACTTCGCTCCCGGCGCGCTTCTCAACGAGATCAGCCGCGCGAAGGAACGCTGCCTCTCGCCCGCTGCGTACGCGAGTTCCGCCGATGGCCGGCTCGCGACGACCGTCAGCTCGGTCTACGCGGAGTATCAACGAAGGCTCACGGTCGCGAACGCGCTCGATTTCGACGATCTCATCATGCGGACGCTCACCCTCATCGAGGGCGACACCGAGCAAGGCAAGTCCTGGCGCGAGCGTTTCCGCTACGTGCTCGTCGACGAATATCAAGACGTCAACGAGTCGCAATACCGCATGGTGAGCTCGCTCTCGCGGGGGAGCGGGAACATCTGCGTCGTCGGCGACGACGACCAGTCGATCTACGCGTTCCGCGGCGCCGATCATCGCATCATCCTGCGCTTCGAGCGCGATTTCCCGAACGCGACGACGTTCCGGCTCGAGCGCAACTACCGTTCGACGTCGCCGATCCTCAGCGCCGCGAACACGCTCGTGAGCCACAACACGCAGCGCCACTCGAAAAAGCTTTGGACGTCGCGCGAGGGCGGCAAGCCGGTGAGCGTCTACGAGGCGAAGACCGAACGCGAAGAGGCGCGCTTCGTCGTCGACGCGATCAGGACCGGCACGAGCGAGCAAGGCCGCGCCCTTGCCGATCACGTCGTCCTCTACCGGACGAACGCGCAGTCGCGAGCATTCGAAGAAGCGATGCTCGTCGAAGGCATGCCCTATCGGGTCGTCGGCGGCGTCGGTTTTTACGCGCGCGCGGAAGTAAAAGATGCGCTCGCGTATCTGCGCTTCATCGTCAACCGCGACGACGGCATTTCGCTGCGCCGCATCATCAACGCGCCGCGACGCGGCATCGGGCAATCGACGCTCAACGCGATCGCCGACGAAGGTGGGCGCCGCGGCTTGAGCTTCTCGCAGGCGATGCGCGATCCGGCCCTCGTCGCACTCGTCGCGCCGAAGCGGGCGAAAGACATCGCCTCTTTCCTCACGATCATCGACCGCTTCACTGAGATCGGCCGCGTCGAAGGGCCATCGAAGCTGCTCGTCACCGTTTTGGAGGATACCGGCTACGTCCGCGAGCTGCGCGCCGAGGACACGGTCGAGTCGCAGTCGCGGGTCGAGAATCTGCAAGAGCTCGTCGGCGTCGCGCGCGAGTACGAGGAGCGCGAGGGCAACGACGTCCTCGGGTTCCTCGCGAACATCTCGCTCGTCTCGGACCTCGACGCGATGCGGGAGGGCGAATCGGCTGTCACGCTCATGACCCTCCACATGGCGAAGGGGCTCGAATTCCCGGTCGTCTTCCTCGCCGGCCTCGAGGAAGGCATCTTCCCGCACAATCGCGCCCTCATCGATCCGGCAGATATAGAGGAAGAACGGCGTCTCGCCTACGTCGGCATGACGCGTGCGATCGACGAACTCGTCTTGACGTACGCGAAGCGGCGCAACACGTTCGGCAGCGCGTACCTGCACCCGCCGTCGCGTTTTCTCACCGAGATCGCCGGCCTCGAATTCCTCAACGCGCCTTCGGTGCCGACGGTCGGCTTTTCGGGCAGGTGGGACGACGTCCGCCTCCCCGAGCCGACGCTTTCCGAAGACGTTGTCGACCTCAGCGTCGGCGACCGCGTCGTTCACGGGAAGTTCGGCGTCGGGACCGTGCTCGAAGTCCGGGGCGCCGGCGGCGACGCGTTCGTCACCGTCAACTTCGAGACCGCCGGCCGCAAGAGCATCATGTTGAATTACGCGAAGCTGGAGAAGGTGTAGCCTCCAAACGTTGAAGATGCGATGCGCATGACGCCTTCCGCCATCCGCGTCGCCGTGGCCGGCGCTCGCGGCAAGATGGGGACGATCGCGATCGCTGCGTTGAATACAGCGGCCGACATGTCGTACGTCGGCGGACTCGTGCGATCGGATCCGAACGCCGAGCGGTCCGAGTTCCGCGATCTCGACGAGCTGCTCACGTCGGCGCGTCCAGAAGTGCTCGTCGATTTCACGCATTTCCCGGATTCGAAGAAGATCGCGCTCGCGTGTATCGCGTCCGGCGTCAGGCCGGTGATCGGCACATCCGGCTACGTCAGCGATGACGTCGAAGATCTCCGCGCGGCGTGCGAACGCGAGACCATCGGCTGTATCTTCGTTCCGAACTTCGGCGTCGGCGCGGTCCTCATGATGAAGTACGCCGCCGATGCTGCTCGTCACTACGATGCGGTTGAGATCATCGAGATGCACGAGGCGGGCAAGAAGGATGCACCCTCGGGGACCTCGACCGCGACGGCTCGCCGACTGGCGGCGGCGCGTTCGGCGGCGTCGGTCGGTCCTTTCAGGCGACCCAAAACGGCGCTCATGAAGATGGACGGCGCGCGTGGGGCTGAGGTCGATGGCATCGGCATCCATAGTCTGCGCCTGCCGGGCGTCGTCACCCATCAAGAGGTGTTGTTCGGCGGCGACGGCGAGACGTTGCGCATCACGCACGACTCGACATCGCGAACGTCGTTCATGCCGGGGATGTTGCTCGCCATCCGCGCGGCGCGCGATCTCACGACGTTCGTCGACGGCTTGGAGTCGCTTCTATGAGCGCGTATCGAGTCGCGATCGTCGGGGCGACCGGCGTCGTCGGCGAGACGCTCGCCAGGATATTAGAAGAGCGTCGATTTCCGATGTCATCGTTGCGCGCGTTCGCGACGCAGCGCAGCGCCGGCTCGGTCGTGCGTTCGGGATCGTGCGAAGCCGTCGTCGAGGCGATCGACGCCTCAACCCCGGATGCGAGTCTTTTCGACGGCGTCGACGTCGCGTTCTTCGCAGTAGGCGATGCGGTGAGCGCGGCGTTTGGAAGGCTCATCGCCGAGCGCGGCGTGCTCGTCGTCGATAAGTCATCCGCGTTTCGGCTTGAGCCCGACGTGCCGCTCGTCGTGCCCGAAGTGAACGGCGCCGCAATAACGGGCCATCGCCTCATCGCCAATCCGAACTGCTCGACGATTCCGCTCGCGATGGCGCTCGCGCCGATCGATCGCGCCTTCGGTCTGGCGTGGGTGAGCGTCAGCACGTATCAGAGCGTTTCGGGCGCAGGGCGCGACGCGGTCGACGAGCTCGCAGCGCAGACGCGCGGTGACGACCGCGCCGCCGCCGCGCTGCCGAAGCGCATCGCCGGCAACGTCATACCGGAAGTCGGCTCGTTCGAAGCGGGCGGCGACTGCGGCGAGGAATCGAAGATCGCGGCTGAGCTGCGCAAGATCGTCGCTTTGCCCGATCTGCCCGTATCGGCGACGACGGTGCGCGTGCCCGTCGCCGTCGGCCACAGCGAAGCCGTCGCGTT
>JANWLL010000020.1 GCA_025450855.1 Vulcanimicrobiia bacterium | reverse complement strand
GGCGGCGCTTCGAAATGGATGATCTCGCGACCGCTCGCACCGGATATGACCTGCATAGGTCCGACGGCATCGTCGCGCCAGCTGGCGACGTTCCTAACGCGCCGGTCCCTGCCGAGTTGGATCGGGAAGAGCAGCGAGTGCCAGTGGAAAAGCCGTTTTGTCGTCAGCGGCTCTTCAGAGTTCTTTGTCGCGTCAAGCGTCATCTCGACGACGCCTTCGACTTGCGCGTCCTTTGGCGGCAGTGCTCCTGGTAGGCCGAGTCGACGAGCCACGGAGGATCGAACGAGGCGTAAGTCCAGACGTTCACCCTCGATCGCAGAGGTCGCCACGGCATCGCTGCTTATCGCGTCGAGCTGGACCTGTTCTTTAGCATCGAAACCGACCGAAGCCATACGACCGCTGAGCTCTCCGCGCTTCGCCTTCGCATCCGCGAGTGGATGCAATAAAGCGTGAGCATCAAAGCGCCACTTCGGCCAGTCGGTCTGTTGCCAAATATATCTACGCACGTCCTGCGTAGAATAATAGCATAAATCTACGCACGATGCAAGATTCTACGCAAATGATGCGTAGATTTGGCTAAAAGAGCGACGCTTCGCGCAGCTCTTTGCCGAAGACTTTCGGTGCTTTCCGCGAGAGCGTCGCATCGCCGCCGTCGGGCAGTTGGCTACGCAGCTCCCAGAGCTCGTCTCGAAGAGCAGCGGCCTTCTCGAACTCGAGATTCTTCGCGGCATCCTTCATCTCGCGCTCGAGCTTCTGGCACGTCGCGACGAGCAGTTCGCGCGGCACCTCCTTGAGCTGGCGGCGCGAGCGCTTCGCGTCGGTCGCGACGGCCGCCGACAAGATATCGCGAACGGCTTTGCGGATCGACTGCGGGTCGATGTTGTGCTCGGTGTTGTATTCGAGCTGTTTCGCGCGACGGCGTTCGGTCTCGTTGATCGCCCGTTCCATCGACTGCGTCATATTATCCGCGTACATGAGGACCATGCCGCTCACGTGCCGTGCCGCTCGACCGACGGTCTGGATGAGCGACGTCTCCGAGCGAAGATAGCCCTCTTTGTCGGCGTCGAGGATCGCGACGAGCGAGACCTCCGGCAGATCGAGGCCTTCTCGCAAGAGATTGATGCCGACGAGCACGTCGAACTCGCCGAGGCGAAGGTCGCGCAGCAGTGCGATGCGTTCGAGCGTCTCGACCTCGGAGTGAAGGTAGCGCGCCTTGATGTTCATCTCGATGAGGTAGTCGGTGAGGTCCTCGGCCATCTTCTTCGTCAGCGTCGTCACGAGGACGCGCTCGCCTTTTTCGACGCGCTTTTGCACCTCGTCGATGAGATCGTCGACCTGGCCCTGAGTCCGGCGCACGATGATCTGCGGATCGACAAGGCCGGTCGGCCGGATGATCTGTTCGACGACCTGCGTCGATGCGCGCTTCTCGTACTCGCCCGGCGTCGCCGAGACGTAGACGACCTGGTTGATGTGCTTGTCGAACTCCTCGAAGGTGAGCGGCCGGTTGTCCAAAGCCGACGGCAGGCGGAAACCGTACTCGACGAGCGCGAGCTTGCGCGTCCTGTCGCCGCCGTACATGCCGTGCACCTGCGGCACGCTCACGTGCGACTCGTCGATGAAGAGCAGCCAGTCGTCCGGGAAGAAGTCGAGCAGACAAAATGGCGTCTGGCCGGGCGCGCGGCCGGTGAGGTGGCGCGAATAGTTCTCGATGCCGTTGCAATAGCCGACCTCGCGGAGCATCTCGACGTCGTTCCGCGTGCGCATCTCGAGTCGCTGCGCTTCGAGCAGCTTACCGTCCCCGCGCAAGTAGAGGAGACGCTCTTCGAGCTCCGCTTCGATCGTCTCGACCGCTCGCCGCAGTTTCTCTTCGGGCGTGATGAAATGTTTGGCGGGGAAGATCGTGACCTCGTCGAGATCGTCGATCATCTCGCCCGTGACCTGGTTGACGCGGGTGATGTGGTCGATCTGATCGCCGAAGAAGTCGAGCCGCGTGATGATCTCGTCGTCGACCGCGACGTACTCGAGGACGTCGCCGCGGACGCGGAACGCGCCGCGGATCATCGCGATGTCGTTGCGCGTGTACTGCATGTCGACGAGCTTGCGCAGCAATTTGTCGCGGTCGTACTCGTCGCCGCGGCGCAAGTGGAGCGACATCTCCATGTAGTCGGACGGCGAGCCGAGACCGAAGATGCACGAGACCGAAGCGACGATGATCGTATCGCGCCGGGTCAACAGCGACTGCGTAGCCGAGTGACGCAGGCGCTCGATCTCCTCGTTGACCGACGAATCCTTTTCGATGTACGTGTCGGATGACGCGATATATGCTTCGGGCTGATAGTAGTCGAAGTACGAGACGAAATACTCGACCGCGTTGTTCGGGAAGAACTCGCGGAACTCGCCGCACAGCTGCGCCGCGAGCGTCTTGTTGTGGCTCAGGACGAGCGTCGGCTTTTGCACCTTCTCGATAGCCCAGGCCATGGTCGCTGTCTTGCCGCTGCCGGTGACGCCGAGCAGCGTCTGCGCGCGGTCACCGCGCATGACGCCTTCGGCGAGTTTCGTGATCGCCTGCGGCTGATCGCCGGAGGGCTTGAACGGGGAAACGACCTCGAATTGCGGCATTTGGTACCCGTTCGACATGGTCCGCCCGCGGACCATGCAAACCTGTCATATTTGGGAGTCGGCGCATGAAGAATAGGTGGCGGCGCACTCTCTCGGTGGGCGCCATTGTGGTCGTCGTTTCACTCGCGCTTTGGGTTCTGGCTCCGATAGGCCGCCCGACGCTCGAAGACGCTGCTCGATTTCCGTCTCCCGTTCCGGTCGCCGACATCCCCGTGCCGCCGGGTGGTGTCGCGCTTTTCTACGGCCCTCAGGAAGGCAGTAACCTCATCGTCATCGCGCCGGATGGCACCATAACGTTTCAGCCGGGCGTCGTATATATAGCCGCGGCAACCGACAACGCGTGGACCTGGCAGCCTCAACGCGGCGCCGTGCCTTCGACCGTCCACATCAGCCCTGCCGAAGCGAAAACGTTCATCTCGACCGCCGAGGAGATCGCACCGCCATCCGATCGTCGCGTGCTGCCTCACATAGGCGGCGTATCTGCTGGATATTTGGATCGGCGCGCGTTCTGGGGAGTTATCCACAACGGTTCTGTTGACCAAGACTATTATTACCGCGGCGAGGCAGACCCGTTCTTGGTTCCGCTCGGGATGCCGCCACCGGCCACTGAGATGGTCATGCCGACCCAGCCGCCTACGCGCATTCCGTCCGATGCGATTGGTTTCGTCTATGAGAACATGTTTTTCATCGTCCATCGTTCGGGCGCCGTCAGCATGCAAATCGGAAGCAGCGTCTTGTCTGGCAGCAACGTCACTGCGAGCGGATGGCGTCCGACCTGGGATAGTTCGCTGACGTACGACGTGAAGCCGATCTCACCGTATCTTGCGTGGAAAATCGTGACGCTCGGAGCCTTCGTCTACGTGCCGCCCGGCTGCCCCGGACTCGACGACGCCGCGACGTATCGCTACCTCGTCGTCGTCGACTCCCACGGTGTCAGCAACAGCCTCTTCTGTCATCGCTGGTCGCCGCTTCGAGACGATTTCATGTCGATCGTGCAGGTAGTCGTCCGATACCAATAGCTGAATCGCCTTGCGGGCGTACGCGACACATCATGGTCATAGCGGTCGAGCTGAAGCTCGACCGCTACACCGTCGAGGGCTCCTTAGCGCCCATGACGAGCAGCCACAACAAGAACGCGACCTCGCCGAGCCCGAACACGAACCCGGCGTTCGCGATAGAGTCGGCGTACTGCGGCTGCAAGATCGGTACGAGGCTTTGGGCGAGCCACGACACGCCGGCGAGCAGTAGCCACCAGCCGAGGAACTTGGGGATGAACCCCGACTTGATGACGAGCGCGCCCAACGGCAACAGCCACAACCCCGCGAAGACGAGACTCACGACGACGCCGTAGTGGTGAAGCCGCATGAACAGCATGACGAGCTCGTCACGTTGCGGTCCGGCGAATGCCGGCGCGATCGAATCGCCGTGCACGAGCACGAGCGCCGCGAACCAGTTGAGCGAGTTGAGAAAATAGATAGCGCAAGGCAATAGACCGCCGAGGATGACCACGAGCCACGCGAGCTTCACGTCAACCGTTTCGAACAGCGAGTAGAGCGCGAGAGCGACGGCTAAGGCCAAAACGCCTCCGAGCACGTCGGACGCGATCCCGAGCCGGAGCAAGGTCTCGTGGGTCTGGATGTTCGCGGCCGTGGCCGACGGGTTTCCGCTGACGACGAGCGTGCTCGGAACGTAGATGAGCAAGAAGGGCCCGAGCGCTGCCAACAGGAGGTAGAGAAAGCCGGCGATCCGCGCCTTCTTGCTCGTCGACGTCATGCATGCTCCTATCGTGGGCGTCCGCCAAAAGTAACTGAAAACGTTGGCCGTCCCACAGGACAGGCGTGCGCCGCGTGCAGAAAGAGCAGGTCCGCAAGCGACGGCCCTCTTTTAGGAGCGGCCGCGGCGGTCGACCGTGAAGGTCGACCGCTCCAGATGAACGTCGCTAAGGGGAGACCGAGGTTATGGCTACGGCAAAACCGGTCCTCTTCTCCGGCAACTCCAATCGCGCGCTCGCAGTGGAGATTGCCCAGAAGCTGGGCAGTAAAGACGTCGGCAAAGCGCTGGTGACGACGTTCGCCAACGACGAGTGCCGGATCGAGATCCACGAGAACGTGCGCGGCGCGGACGCGTTCGTCATCCAGTCGATCTGCAAATCGCAAGACGGCGCGCGCGGCGTCAACGATTCTCTCATGGAAATGCTCCTGATGATCGACGCGCTGAGGCGCGCGTCGGCGTATCGCATCACGGCCGTCATCCCGTACTACGGCTATGCGAAGCAGGACAAGAAGACGAAAGGGCGCGAGCCGATCTCTGCAAAGCTGCTCGCGAACCTGCTCGTCGCGGCCGGCGCCGATCGGATCGTCACCGTCGATCTCCACGCCGCGCAGATCCAAGGCTTTTTCGACGAGCCTGTCGACAACCTCACCGCGAGCTACATCCTGCGCAACTACATCATCAACACGAAGAAGCTGCGTGGGCCCGGCATCGTCGTCGTCTCACCGGATGCCGGCGGCTTCGCGCGGGCAGAAGCGTTCGCGAAGAAGCTCGATGCGTCCGTCGCCGTCGTCTTCAAGCGCAGACCGAGGCCTGACGTCAACGAAGTGAGCGAAGTCGTCGGCGATCTCGCCGGCAAGACCGCGATCATCGTCGACGATATGATCTCGACCGGCGGCACGCTCGTGAAGGCGGCGGAAGCGGTGCTCGAACGCGGCGCGACGTCGGTCATCACGTGCGCGACGCACGGCATCTTCGCGGACAATGCAGCGAAGAAGCTCGTCGAGTCGAAGATATCCGAGGTCGTCGTCACGAACACGATTCCGGTCCCCGAGTCGATCCGCGACAACAAGATCAAGGTGCTGTCGGTCGCGTCGCTGCTGGCGGATGCGATCCGCCGCATCGGCCAGAACCGATCGATCTCCGAGCTCTATGAAGAGCAAGACCGGCAGCCGTTATCGCACGACGAGCCGGCGTCGACGCTGTTCGACACCGAATCCATCGAACCGGCACCTGAGGCTGCGGTAGTCTCGAGCTGACCGTAAGGTCGTCACCGGTCGAGCTAAAGCGCGACCGCTACAGCTGTAGAAAATAAGGAATAGGAATGGAAACCGTCAACCTCAGCGCCAAACCGCGGACGCAAAGCGGCACCCGCGCCGCGAACCGCCTGCGAGGCGACCACAAGATCCCGGCCGTCGTCTACGGACGCGAGTTCGGCGATGCGCTTCCCGTCACGATCGACGCGCGCGAGTTCCGCAGCGCGATGTCCGGCAAGAGCGTCCACTCGATCATCAACCTGACGATCGAAGGGCGCGGCACGACGCCGGTGCTCCTCCACGAGCGCCAGGACGACGTCATCACGAAGCGTCCGATCCACCTCGACCTCCATGCGGTCAACTTGAACGAAGAAGTCGACGCGGTCGTCAAGGTCGTCCCAGTCGGCAGCGCAGCGGGTGTGAAAAACGGCGGCATACTCGACCTCGTCGCTCGCGAAGTCGAAGTCCGCGCGCTGCCGGCGAACGTGCCGGACCACCTCGAGATCGACGTGCACGAGCTCGAGATCGGTCAAGCGCTCCACGTCCGCGATCTCGTCGCGCCGGAAGGCGTCACGATCACCGCGGATGCGAACGACATCGTCGTGTCGGTGCTGCCGCCTGCTAAGGTCGAAGAGCCTGTCGTCGCCGAAGTGGTGCCTGGCGCCGCGCCTGCGGAGCCAGAGCTCATCGGCGCGAAGAAACCCGAAGAAGAACCGGCGGAATAGCGGCGACGTTCTTCTCGCTCTTCCGACGATCGAAAGAACGCGTGCATCACCTCGTGGTGGGCCTCGGCAATCCCGGGGCCCAATACGTTCGTACGCGCCACAATGTCGGCTTCCGGGTCGTCGAGGACTTCGGGCGCCGTCACGGCGTCACGGCGTGGCGCTCGAAGTTCCATGCCCGCATCGCGCACGCGCAAGCATTCGACGCGTTGCTCGTGCTGCCGCAGACGTACATGAACGACTCGGGAGAGGCGGTCGCGGACGCCGCCGGCTTCTATAAAGTTTTGCCGAAGAACGCGCTCATCGTGTGTGACGACATAGCCCTGCCGTTCGGCGTGCTGCGCATGCGTCGCGACGGAACTTCCGGCGGGCACAACGGCCTGAAGTCGATCGAACACGCCCTCTCGACACAGGAATATCCGCGCCTGCGAGTCGGCGTCGGACGTTCGAGTCCGGACGCGATCGGCGTCGTCCTCGGCGCGTTCACGACCGCTGAGGAGAAGGCGCTCGTCGAGGTGATCGATCGCGCCGTCGCCGGAGTCGAGACGTTCTTGCACGGCGGGATCGAGGCGGCGATCGGGCTCGTCAACGCGAACGGCGG
>JANWLL010000019.1 GCA_025450855.1 Vulcanimicrobiia bacterium | reverse complement strand
TCGAGGCCTTTCGCGCGTGGCGTCAGGTCGTTCTCCGCAAGCCATGCTGGGTTGAACAGCCGCGACATATAGCGGGTCCCGCCATCGCAAAGGATCGTGACGACGGTCGAACCTGCGGGAAGCGCCACCGCCGCTCGCGCGGCCGCCGCGACGTTGAGGCCGGCCGAGCCGCCGAGCAGAAGGCCTTCCTCTTTCAATAGATAGTGGACCATCTCGATCATCGTGCGGTCGTCGACGCGTACCGCGTCGTCGGCGAGCGCGTGCTTGAAGTTGTCGGTGACGCGCTTGATGCCGATGCCTTCGCTCACCGAATCGCCTTCGAAATCGAGCGTGCCTTTGGTGACGTACGAATACATGGCGGAGCCCATCGGATCGGCGACGATCGTCCGCAGCGACGGCTTGCGCGCTTTGAGCGCGGTCGAGGTGCCGGCGAACGTTCCGCCCGTGCCGCACGCGCACACGAACAGATCGACGTTCCCGCCGGTCTGCTCCCAGATCTCAGGTCCCGTCGACTCGAAGTGGCCGAGATAGTTCGCCGGGTTGTTGAACTGATCGGCCCAGACCGCGTTGCGCGTTTCGGCGGCGAGCCGCCGCGCGACGTGATAGTAGTTGTTGTCGTTGGTGAACGGCGCGGAGGGCACGACGCGGACGTCCGCGCCGAACGCGCGGAGCAGATCGATCTTCTCTTGCGACTGATCGTCGGGGATGACGATGATCGTCGCGTAGTCGCGCTCGTTGCCGAGCAGCGCGAGAGCGATTCCCGTGTTGCCGGCGGTTCCTTCGACGATCGTGCCGCCAGGACGCAGGCGCCCCTGGCGCTCGGCATCGAGGATGATATATTTCGCAGCGCGGTCTTTCACCGAGCCGCCGGGGTTGAGGGACTCGGCCTTGCCGAGGATCGTCCTGCCGATCGCTTTCGAAAGCTTCGCAAGCTTGAGCAGCGGCGTGTTGCCGACGGCTTCGAACAAGTCGCTCTTGATGCCGGATGTCACGGATCGAGACCTCGTGCTGCGCGAACGCGCCTTGAAAGCAGCGACTGCACGATCACCGCGACCACGACGATAAGCCAGAAGTACATGAAGAGATGGTGCCCGCCTTGAGCCGGCAAGACGACCAACACGTAGTAGATCATCGAGCCGACGAACCCGAGCGCGAACAGTTCGGTGACGAAGCCGTACGCGACGTCGGGCCGGCGCTGATCGGCGGGCAAAGTCGCGGGCATCAAGCGCGGCAGCAGGCGAGGCACGGCCGCGCAATAGCGGGCGTAGACGTCGCCGTTCGTCGCTTTCAAAAAGCGTTCTTCTATCAGGATGAGCCGGTAGATGACGATGAGGTTGAAGGCGACGACGAGGACCGTCGCAGGCGGCGGCCCAAGCGCGCCGATCCCGATCGCGAGCAAGAGGTTGCCGAGATAGAGCGGATTGCGGACAAAACGATACGGGCCGGCCACCGTGAACGTGTCGGTCACGACGTCGCCGCTCATGACGACGCCGGCGGAATGATACGACGACCCCCACCAGCGGACGAGCCATGCGGCGACGACGAACACGACCGCGAGCCACGCGAAGAGTTCGATGCCCGGCTGGCCGAAGCGCGAACCGAGCACGACGATCGTCGACTCCGGTCCGCCGTGGATCACGCCGTCTTGGATGAACGCGCCGAAGTAGAAGCCGGCCGCGTAGGCGATTCCGATCCATAGAACTCGGAGCCTGAACTCCATCGGTGTCTTCGAGGCCATGGCACCGATGCTACATGCTCGCTTCGTGGGATACCTTGAAGAGGCAAGCCCGGCGGCGCAAAGAAATGCTCGGATCATGGCACGTCTCATCATCATCGGTTCCGGACCGGCTGGACTCACAGCGGCGCTCTATGCGGCGCGCGCGGAACTCGCGCCGGTCGTCTTCGCCGGCGGACAGTCCGGTGGGCAGCTCATGCTCACGACCGACGTCGAGAACTATCCCGGCTTTCCGAGCGGCATCATGGGTCCGGAGTTGATGGACAAATTCCGCGCGCAGGCGGAGCGGTTCGGCGCAGAGATCCACAACGTCGACGTGACTCGCGTCGAGTTCGACAAACGGCCGTTCCGCTTGTGGGTCGACGACATGGAATATCGCGCCGAAGCGATCATCGTCGCGACCGGAGCGTCCGCGCTGTGGCTCGGCGTCGAAGGTGAGACGCGCCTGCGCGGCCGCGGCGTGTCGAGCTGCGCGACGTGCGACGGCGCTTTTTTCAAGAACAAAGATCTCATCGTCGTCGGCGGCGGCGACACTGCGATGGAAGAAGCGATCTTCTTGACCCGATTTGCCACGACGGTGACGATCGTCCATCGCCGCGATACGCTGCGAGCTTCCAAGATCATGCAGCAGCGCGCGATGGAGAACCCGCGCATCTCGTTCGTATGGAATGCGGTGGTCGAGGAGATCGTCGGGGACAACAAGGTCACCGGCGCACGATTGCGAGACGCGGTGACCGGCGAGGTGACCGAGCGCCGCTGCGACGCCGTCTTCGTCGCCATCGGCCATCAGCCGAACACCGACCTGTTCGCGGGTCAACTCGACCTCGACGCAAAAGGATACATCGTCTCGCCGGACGGCACGCGGACGAACGTCGAGGGGGTTTTCGTGGCGGGCGACGTCCAGGACAGCCGCTACAGGCAAGCTGTGACGGCCGCCGGTCTTGGCTGCAGGGCGGCCATGGATGCCGAGCGCTACCTCGAAGCGCTCGGTTCCGCAGCCGTGGGGGCCCACTAGCCCGGATTTCTACACCGGCGCCGGCTTCGGCCGATATTCAATGTACCTAAGGAGCGCGCGTCTTGTGTCCCGCAAAACGCGCATAGGTCCATTACTCTCCCTTTCGATCTAGAACGTGAAGTACGGGCATGGCGAGTGTGAAGGAACCCCGAGCAGAGGCGCGGCCCCCCTTTGATGCGGAGCAAGTGAAGGCGGCCATCCAACAAGCGCAGGCGTCGCTGAAATCCGGCGATGTCGATGGTGCTGCAGCCGCGCTCCGCAAAGTGGCGACGCGACTAGACGCGCCCGCGACGGCGCTCGCGGAAGCGGCGAAGCTGATGGCGGATGCTGGATCGCCGGCCGATGCCCTATCGCGCTATCTCGAAGCGGGCCGCGGATTCCTCGAGACCGGCGACGCCGTACGGGCTCGTCAAAGCTTTGTTTCGGCATACGAGATCGACGGCAAGAATATGGATGCGCTTTTCGAGCTCGGCCGCGTCGACGTAGCCGAAGGCAAAAAGCACGAAGCGCTCGACAAGTTCGTCGAAGTGCTGCGCAAGGCGAATCTCAAGCACTTGCCGGCGCTGTACGAAGCCGGTTCGCTCTATGAACTCGACGGTCAGCACAATCAAGCGATCCTCGCATTCAACCGAGTGGTCGAACGAGACAAGACGAATTTCGCGGCGTACGAGCATCTTGGCGGACTGTACAAGATCCGCAACCAGATGAACGACGCGGTCGCGAACTACGTGCGCGGCGCGGAAGCCGCGATCGGCGTCGCGCACTACGAAGACGCCAAGCGCCTCGCGCAGGCCGCGCTCGACATCGATGCTTCGAACGGCGCGGCGCGCCGCGCGCTCGGTGCCGCCGAGGCGAGCCTCAACGCAGCCCCACCGCCGACGGGCGCAACCGCTCAAGCGAAACCCGCGCCCGCTTCGCCGGCTGTAGGTACGCCGCCGCCGCCCCCAGAGCGGCCGGCTCACGCCACGATCGGCGACGTCACCCCGGTCGCGCCACCCGTGGCCGAGGCCTCGGCATCGACCGTCTCGCCGTCGCTGATGAACGTCAATCTGCCGCCCGACCTCGAGCTGCTCGAGCAGCAGTCCCACGCGATGGCGCAGCTCGCGCAAGTACAGAGCGCGGTCGCGCAGACATATCGCCAGCGCATGGCTCTCGACGAAGAGATCAAGAGGGCGCAGGCGGCTCTCGAGGCGCTGCAGCAACAGCAGCAATCGGTCGACGACGATCTCTCCGGAAAGCGCGACGAGCTCGCGAAAGTCGTCGAGGAGCGCGAAACCGAGGAAGCGTCGTTGGCGTCGCTCGGCGACGCGATAGCGAAATCGAAGGCGGAGCTCGATGCGCTCGCCTCGCTGCCGGCGCTCATCGCCGGCGCGCGCGAGAAATGTGCTGTGACATCGGACCTCGCGACCAAGGTCGGCGCGGATCTCGATGCCGTCGCAGGCAATTCGAACGATGTGAAGGCGAAGGCAAGCAGCGCCGATGCGGCGGTCGCCGATCTGCGTTCCAAGCTCGCGTCCGTGCGTCAAGCTGCGGATTCCGTCGATGCTCAGATCGCGGCGCTCGAAGCGGGTGCGCGCGACGCGCACGGCGTCGCATCCGACGCGGCAGCGGGAGCCGCGCAGGCGAAATCGTCGCTCGACGGCCTGCGCGAACGCCAAGCGTCGCTCGACAAGGCGCACCTCGACCTATCGGACATCGCGAATGCGGTCAACGCGAAGCGCGCGGAGGCGGAAGCAGCATTGTCGCGCCTCAAGGCGCTGCAAGCGCAGCGCAAGTCGCAATTCGACGACATCGTCTTCAAGCTGACGCCGCTCGTCGGCGAAGTCGAAGCGCCGAAGGCCGCGATCGCACCGGCGAAGAGCGCCCCCGCGCAAGCGGCGTCCGCTCCCGCCGCCGCTCCAGCCGTTACTGCCGCGCCCGCGGCAAGGCCCGCTGCGGTTGCGCCGCCGGCGCCTCCGAGGCAGACCTCGGCTACGCCGCTCGCGTCCGTCGATGCGCTCATCGCGGCCGGAAAATTCTCCGAAGCCGTTCAGCGCGCGCAGACCGATGCGAACGCGAAGCCGAAGCCGGCGGACTATCTCGTCGACGTCGGGCTGCAAGTGCGCAAGGCCGGAAGATCCCAAGACGCGGTGTCGCTGTTCTCGTCGGCACGCGATCGCGATCAGCACAACTCCCGCGCGCGCTACGAGCTCGGCCGCACGCTCTCCGAAATGGGTAGGGCCGATCAGGCGCTCGCCGCCCTCCAAACCCTCGAGGCAGATCCGGAATACGCCGTGCTCGGCAACGTCGCGATCGGCAAGTGCCTGCGTGTCCAGGGCGACCTCGAAGCCGCCGAAGCACGCTTCTCGAAAGCGCTCGAGATCGAGGGCCATCCCGACGGACACTATCATGAAGCCCTCTACCAGCTCGCGGATCTCCACGAGAGCAAGGGCGACCCCGAATCGCTCGGGCTCGCGCTCTGGTCGTGGGAAGAGCTGCAGACCGGCGACCCGAACTACGGCGACGTCGCGACGCGCGTGGCTAAGCTGAAGGCGCGGCTCGCGGAGAACGGCACGCGGACGGAGCTGGCACATAATGGCGCGGTCAAACAATAAGCCTGCCGACGAACTGCTGACGTCCGCGCGCGAAGCTGCGGCCAGTGGCGGGCTGCGTTTAAGCGTGCCGCAGTTCTTCGCGGCGGTCGATGCGTTCGTCAGCGAAGGCCGGCCCCAAGACGCGCAAGGCGTCCTCGCCGACATGCTCTCGGCGAAAGAAAAGGTCCGCGGCTTTTTCCTCGGCAAGCGCGAGCAGAGCGCGCTCGGCAAGGAACGCGGCAACGTCGCGAACAGATATGCACGCATCGCGTTCGGCTCGGCCCCGACCGAGAAGTCGCTCGACATACTCAACCAGCTGGCGCTCGAGTTCACCGACGATTTCGACATCCGCATCGCGAACGCCGAAGCGCTGCGCCAAGCCGGCTATCTGCTCGACTCGCTCGACGAGTACCAGACGTGCAAGTCGATGCGCGGCGACGCATCCGGCGTCGATCTCAAGCTCGCTGACGTCTACGCGCAGCTCGGGCGTTTCGATGAGTCGGCCGATGCCCTTTCCGCGGTCGAGGTCGATGATCTCGCGCGTCGCCGCACGGTTTTCGACGGGATCGTCGCCGCCTTCACAGCGAGCGATTCGACGGACAACTCGGCGCGGAAGATCACGGCAGATAAGTTCGGCGACAGCTTCGAAAGCCTTATCAGGCGAGATCCGACCGACGCCTCGCTATGGGCGTCGCTGCGCGAGATGGATCCGTCGGCAGCTGATGAGGTCCGCGCGCGTTTGAACGGCACGCCGACACCGGCCCCGCGCGACGGGGCACCGGCAGCGCCCGCCGCTGCGGCGCGAATCGACTCGCCGCTGCCCGCAATCGTTGATGGGGCCGCATCGGTGCCGCAAGCGCCGCCGCGCCCGTCGGTCTCCGGGCTTGCCTCGTTCACGAAGCGCAAGGCGCTCGATCTGTTCGCGAGCGGTGAGTTCGAAGCGGCGAGCCGCCAGCTCGAACGCGTCATCTCGATGTCGCCCGATCGCGACGCGCTCGAGATGCTCATGGAGTGCTACCTGGCGCTCGATCGTCACGACGACGCCGCGCGCATCGGCGTCCGTATCGCGGACGAAGACGTGGCAGCCGGGAATCGTCCGGCAGCGATCGCGACGCTGACGTCGCTTTCGAAAAAGATCGCGGATCCGACCGTCGAGCAGCGGCGCGTCGACCT
>JANWLL010000018.1 GCA_025450855.1 Vulcanimicrobiia bacterium | reverse complement strand
TGGCCCGTGAACGAGTTCTCGATGATGAACACGTGCTCGGCGCCGGTGATGAACGCCTTCATTTCTTCTTCCGGGAACGGCCACAGCGTGCGCAGCTGCATGAACGCAGTCGGCTTTCCGGCCGCCGCCATTCGATCTTGCGCTTCCGCGATCGGGCCGCGGTTGCTGCCGTAGCCGATGATGCGGATCGGCAGCGACGCATCGCCGAAGATGTTCGGCTTCGGCAAGTCCGGCCGCATCGAGACGAGCTTGCGCATCCGCTTTTCCATCATCTTCTCGCGGTTGCGCGAGTCTTCGGTGATGACGCCCCCGTCGGAGTGCTCGGAACCGGGAGCAAGATGCATGCCGCCCTCGACGCCGGGAATCGCGCGCGGCGACACGCCGTCATCCGAGAACGCATAGCGATTGTATTCGCCGACCGACAGCGCGCCGTTGCGCTGGAGCTTGCCGCGATCGACGATCACCGTCGACATCTCGAGCGGCGGCAGCGTCGCCTTGCTCTGACACAGCGCTTGCTCGGATAGGACGAAGACCGGCACCTGATACTTCTCGGCGATGTTGAACGCCGCGATCGTCAGGTAGAACGACTCCTCGACCGTACCCGGCGCGATGACGACGCGCGGGATCTCGCCGTGCCCGGAGAAGATCAAATGGTTGAGATTGCTCTGCTCGGTCTTCGTCGGCATGCCCGTCGAGGGACCGGCACGCGCGCACTCGATGACGACGATCGGCACCTCGATGACGCCCGCCAGGCCGATGCCCTCCGTCATGAGCGCTTGGCCCGGACCCGACGTCGCAGTCATCGACCGCACCCCCGCGAATGCCGCTCCGATCGTCATGTTGATCGCCGCGAGCTCGTCCTCTGCTTGGACGACGACCCCGCCGTATTGCGGCGCATATTTCGCCATCCATTCGAGCACGTCGGTCGCCGGCGTGATCGGATAGCCCGCCATGAAGCGGCAGCCCGCGACCAAAGCGCCGTAGCCGATCGCGTCATTGCCCATCATGATGAGGCGAGCGCCGTCCGTCGCCTGTGTCTGCGCGTATCCCGAAGGACGATTGTAGTTTTCGCGTACGTACTTCGCGCCGGCTTCGATGGCGGAGATGTTCTTCTCGACGACCGCCTCGCCTTTGCGCTGATAGACCTTCGTGACGTCGCCGCGGACGACGTCGGGATCCATGCCGGTGAGTTCGGCGATGACGCCGAGCGACACGGTATTGCGGACGATCTCGAGACCGAGATCGTGCTTCGCGATCTTCCCGAGCGGTACCTCATAGATGAAGACGTCGTCGCGGCGCAGATCGTCGGGGATCTTCTCGTCCGTGTTGTCGAAGATGATGAAGCCGCCGGGGCGCATCTCGTCGATATGTTTCTGCACGGCCTCGAGGTCGAACGCGACGAGACAGTCGACGAAGTCGGCCATGCCGTAGTTCGCATGCTCGCTCGCGCGGATGACGTAGTTCGTGTGGCCGCCGCGAATGCGTGACGGGAAGTCTTTATACGTGTAGACTTCCCGCCCCATATGCTTGAAAACGCCGGCGATGAGATCGCCGGTCGTGAGACTCCCGTCTCCGGCTTGCCCTCCGAACATCACTTCGATGTCGTTGAGGATCATCCAGACCTCCGTGCCACTGTGATAGGTACCTTCCGTATCGGCGCGTATTCCATTTTATGTTAGTGGGCGGCCCAAGTGTTCCCCGCTATCCCAAGTCGACGATGACGATTTCGACGTCGCCCACCGGCCGGCGCCAGGTCAGCCGCGAGCCGCGCTTTTGGCCCAGCAGCGCGCTGCCGAGCGGCGACGTCCACGAGATCTTCCCTTGTGCCGGATCGGCCTCGTCTTCTCCGACGATGGTGAACGCGCGGCGTTGCGCTCCGTCGTCGATCGTCACCGTCGTGCCGATCGCGACTTCCTCGTGGTGCGCTTCGACGAGGATCGCGTCGCCGATGCGCCGGCGCAGGTAGCGGATGTCGCGGGCGATGCGTGCGAGCGGCGCTTTCGCGGCGAGATCGCCGACAGCGCGACGATCGCGCAGCTGCAGTTCCTCTGCGAGCGACTCGTCGAGCTGCCGATGCAGGTCTGCCAAGCCGTCTGCGGTGACGTAGTTCGGATGTGCGCTCTGCGCCCTTTCGGGAAGCCCGTCATCGGGCGCGTCGCCGTCGGTCTCCTTGACGAATGCGCGGCTCATGCTATCGGCTTCGACGGCGCGGGGCGAACCCCCGGTCCTAGGTTGCCGGGTACTCGACTTCCACGTAGTCGTCGGGCGTCGTCCGGTCGATGCCGCGCGACACGTGCACAGCGTCGAGCACGAGGGTCACCAGCACTGCGACGAGCAGATCGGCGGCGAGCGCCCAGATGCCGATGAACATCGAGACGGGCGCGCCGAACAAGTGCAGCGTGAACGTCGAGACGAAGTGGTTCGCGACGATCATCCAGAGCGCGACGGCGATGCCCGCCGCCCACCCGGCGACGAGCGCGCTGCGATGCAGCCACTTCGTATAGAGCCCGATGAGCACGGTCGGCAAGATCTGCAGGATCAGCGCGCCGGCGAACAACTGGTAGTAGATGGAATATTGCGCAGGCAGGAAGAGCACCGCCGCCAGCGCGCCCATCTTCACGACCAGCGACGCGAGTTTCGCGATCCCCGTCTCCTCCCGTTCGCTCAGCTTCCGGTCGTTCAGCGCCACGTGGATGTTGCGCGTGTAGAGGTTCGCGGCGGCGATCGACATGACGGCCGCCGGCACCAGCGCGCCGATCCCGATGGCGGCCATCGTCACCCCGAAGAACCACGACGGGAAGAAGTGCTTGTAGAGCATCGGAATGGCGTCGTTCGGACTCGACAGATGCAGGCCCGCGGCGATCGCCATATATCCCGAAAGCGCGATCAGCCCGAGCATGAGCGTGTAGGCGGGCAGCATCGCCATATTGCGACGCACGACATCCGTGCTCTTCGCGCTCAGGACGCCGGTGATGTTGTTCGGATACATGAAGAGCGCGAGGCCGGAGCCGATGCCGAGCGTGACGTATGCGGAGTATTGCGAGGGCGCGAGCGCGATGCTCGCCGGCTTGGCCGCGCTCGCGAGCGACAATTGCGCGGCGGCGAAGATGTGGGCGAATCCGCCGAGCTGCATCGGCACGAAGATGACCGCCGCGATCGCCGTGGCGTAGATCAGGATGTCTTTGACGATCGCGACGAGCGCGGGCGCGCGCAGACCGCCGCGATACGTGTACGCGGCGAGGACGGCGAACGCGGCGATCACAGGCAGGTCGGCCAGCCATCCCGAGCCCGTGAGGCCAAGGGCCTTGATGGCGACTTGCAGCCCGACGAGCTGCAAGGAGATGTAGAGCATCACGGCTACGATGCTCGTCACGGCGACGATCAGCTCGAGGCTCTTGCTGTCGAAGCGGTCTCGGGCGAAGTCGGCGTAGGTGATGTAGTGACGTTTGTGCGCGATCGTCCAGAAGCGCGGACCGAACACGAATACCAGCGGATAGCAAATGGCGGTGATGAGCACGAGCGGGAAGAACGCGAGCGCCCCGAGGCCGGTCGCCAGCGCCGGCAGCGCTACGAACGTGTAAGCCGTGTAGACATCTCCCCCGAGCAAGAACCACGTGACGAGCGTGCCGAAGCGCTGGCCCGCCAGCCCCCATTCGTGCAGCACGTTCAGGTCGCCGCGATGCCAGTTCGCAGCGGCGAAGCCGAGGACGGTGACGCCGCCGAACAGCACCAAGAAAACGGCGAGCGCGGTCCAGTCGATCATCGCGCGATCGCGCAGCCGACGTTACCGGGTCGCAAAGTACACGATTCCTGTCACGACCCCGGCGAGGACCGACCACGCGAGCTGATACCAATAGAAGAAAGGCATACCGAACAGATCGGGTCCGCCGGCAGCATAGAGCTGCGGAAACATCGTCGCCAAAAGCGGAAGCGCCAACAGCGAATACCAGAGGCGCTTCGAGCGTCCGTTCGCGGGCGAGCCCTTCACTAGTACTCCATGTAGGAGACGATCTTGAAGTCGTACGTCGGCAGTTTCGGCGCGATCTTCTTATCGATCCGGATGCCGCCGCCACTCGTGCTATCGAGGTAGACCTGGTTGCCGGCATCGAGCGCGCCGACCACGGTTCCGGTACCGGCGAGGTCGATCGAACCGTTCGGCGCGTAGACGAGACCGACGCGCTCGTTCGAGGTCGGATCGAGCTGCAGCGCGTAGGCGCCGAACGAGTTCACGCATTGCGGCGCCGAATCGGAACCGAGGACGACGAGCGTGCCGCCTTGCGCGCGTACGGAATAACCGCCGCTCGCGCCGACCGTCGAAAACACGCCGCTCACCCAGAGATTCGCGCCGTCGTTGATCAGTTTCGCGCCGTCGTGGATGCAGACGTTGCCGTCGATGAAGACCGATTTGCCCTTCGAAAGCACGACCGTTCCGGACGTCAACTCGAGGTCGCCGTTGATGAAGACGTTCCCATCGATCACGGCCGAGCGTGTCGGAGGCGGCATGGTCGCGGTGCCGCCGGTCGCCTCGTTGCTCGCATCACCCGCGGCGGCGGTCAACTGCGACTGCGACAGCACCGGCATCGGCGACGAATTCGGGAACTGGCCGCCCTCGCCCGGCACTTGATCGATGCCGGCGGCGTACGTCGGCCCCTGAACCGCGGAAGGCTGGGCGTTCTCGTAGATGTTGCCGTTCGCACGCATCACCGCATCGGCCGCGCCCGGGGTGCTCTCGTAGATGCCGGCGTCTCCACGGATGTACACGTCGCCGCCCGCGATGACCGCTCCGGCCGGCAGCGTCATGCCGCTGCTCGGCGCGATGAGCGCCTCGATGAGCACGCCCCGTCCGCCGCCCTGACCGGTTCCTGACGACCATGCGTAGACCGTATTCAACGGCACGTTGATGTGATTGTTGACGTTCGCGCGATCGAGGACGTAGCCGCTATGCTGTTTCACGATCGCGTTGTACGCGATACACCATTGATACGAGCCGCCGTCGGACAGCGTTCCCATCGTGCCGTTGTCGGCGCCGTTCGCGCACGCGCTCGAGCTCCCGTGAGACCTGTCGAGCTCGTCGACGACCTGGTCGATGCCGGCTTCGGCCGCGTTGAACGCGGCGAGCTTCGAGCGGATCGAGTTCTCCGTCGCCGCCGAACCGAACGCGTTGCTGAGGAGCACGACCGCGACGAAGAGCAGCACGGCGACGACGATGAGCGCTATCATCATCGTCATGCCTCGCACGTGCCGCTTAGCGGTCAAATCGCGTACCTCTCCTTTAATTATGGGCGAGCACGTCATCGTCGAAGGTCGACGTGTTTTGCTCGTACCCAGCTTGGCCCGAAGCAACCACGTGGATCGACGTGACGTCGTTTGTCGAATTGACGGCGGCGGAAAATTCTGCGATATTGCGCATCGCGATCATCGGTTGCGTTTCTCCGGCCGCCGACGCGACCGCATCCTGCGCGAATCGTTGCAGCGCGCCGCGCTCCTGCGGCGATGGGTCGCCGATCTGCGCAGCGATGGGCGCCGGTTCGAACGATCGATAGACATCGCCGCCCGGTTCGCGTTGCCAGTAGACGATGAAACCTTGCCACGCGGGCACCGGCAGTTGCCCGCTCGTCTCGAATGTCGCTCCGAGGTCGTCCGAGTTGACGGCGGTCGCCACGACGACCGCGCTGTCGGCTGTGGCGATCGACCCGGACCCGCAGACGGCCGGCCAACCGGTGCACGCGAAAATAGCGTTCGCATCGCTTTCGCGCAAGTCGCGCTCGAAGAGGTACATCCCCGACGATGCGGGCGACATCGACTCGGCTTTTGCTTGCGCGCGCGCCGGCGCCGACAAGAGCGGCGGCATGGCTCCGGCGATCGCGAAAAGCATGAGACCGATGATGACGGCGACGACGAGCGTTTCGGCTATCGTCAGCCCGCGGCGCAGCCTCACGGTAATTGCCTCGTGATGAGCGTCTCGAGGGGCGCGAGCGTATGCGTCTCGCCGCCGACCGTCACGATGACGGATATCTTGCAATCGAACAGCGGTGAGGACGCGCCCTCGGGCTGCGTGCACAGCGGCACGAGCGCGACGCTCGGCGTCGACTGGCTCGCCTTACCCGTCGCCATCGACGAGCCGGCAGATAGCGGCTCGATCATCGGCGGCGGCAACGGCTGTCCTGCCTCGATCGCGACGCGAACGTCGTCGAGATAGCGATGCGCCGATGTCGCGGCTTCGGATCGGATGGCGTCTTCGCCGATCGCGTTGTACGTGAACGGCATGACGTCGAAGACGCTGACGAGCGCGAGCAGCACGAGACCGAGCGCGATCATCGCCTCGACGATGGAAAAGCCCCGGCTCAAAACCGTACGCCCCGTGTTCGACATGTGGAGGCGGGTCTTTTGCGGGGCCGTGCGCCCCGACCTCCGTCGCTGCCGTAGCCCAGGGGTGGCCCTTCGGCGGTGCGAATCGCGGCCTCATGGCCTCCAATCAGGAACACCTCGACCACCTCCGACACACGGCTGCGCACTTGCTGGCGCACGCGGTCGTCGACTTGTTCGGCTCCGAGGTGAAGCTCGCTATCGGACCGTCAATCGAGGACGGCTTCTACTACGATTTCCTCAAGGAACCGGGCTTCACGCCCGAAGACCTGCCGCGGATCGAGGCCCGGATGCGCGAGCTCATCGCGCAAGGGCTTCATATGGAAGGAAAGCGCGTTTCGCGCGAAGAGGCGGCGGAGTACTATCGAGGGAGAAACCAGCCCTTCAAACTCGAGCTGCTCGACGCGATTCCCGAGAGCGAACCCGTTTCGATGTACACGATCGGCACGTTCACCGATCTTTGCCGAGGCGGTCATGTCGAGTCGAGCAAGGAGATCGGCGGGCTCAAGCTCATCAGCGTTGCGGGCGCGTACTGGCGCGGCGACGAGCACAATCCGATGCTCCAGCGGATCTACGGCACTGCGTTCCCGACGCAGGCCGAGGTCGAAGCGCACCTCGCGATGCTCGAGGAAGCGGCGCGACGCGACCATCGCAAGCTCGGCAAAGAGCTCGACCTCTTCTCTATCGAGGATGAAGCCGGTCCTGGGCTCGTCTTCTGGCATCCGAACGGCGGACGCATACGCGCGGTCATCGAGGACTTCATCCGCGGCGAGCTGCGGCGGCGCGGCTACGAACCGGTGTACACGCCGCACATCATCCACGAAGACGTCTTCAAGCGCTCGGGGCATTTGCAAAATTTTTCCGAGACGATGTTCGGACCGATGGTCGTCGAGGAACAAAGGTACCGCGCGAAACCGATGAACTGCCCCGGGCATATCATGGTGTACAAGTCGCAGCAGCGATCGTACCGCGATCTGCCGTTGCGCTTCGCCGAGTTCGGCACGTGCTATCGATACGAGCGCTCCGGCACGATGCATGGGCTCATGCGGGCGCGCGGATTCACGCAGGACGACGCGCATCTCTTCTGCACGCCCGAGCAGCTGCTCGGAGAGTTCGAGAGCACGGCCGATGCCGCGCTCACCGTATTGCGCGCTTTTCAGTTCACCGACTACCAGCTGTTCGTCGCGACTCGTCCGGACAAAGCGCTCGGCGACGAAGCCGCGTGGGAGCGCGCGACGAGCGCGATCAAGACGGCGTGCGAGAACGCGGGCCTTCCTTATGAGATGGATGAAGGCGGCGGCGCGTTCTACGGGCCGAAGCTCGACATCAAGGTGCGCGACGCGATCGGGCGCGATTGGCAGCTGTCGACGGTCCAGGTCGACTTCAACTTGCCCGAGCGCTTCGAGTTGACGTACGTCGGTCAGGACGGCGCCGAGCACCGGCCCGTGATGATCCATCGCGCATTACTGGGATCGCTCGAGCGGTTCTTCGGCGTGCTCGTCGAGCATTACGGCGGCGCGTTCCCGGTTTGGCTAGCCCCCGTGCAGGCCGTGGTGCTGCCGATCGCCGACGGACAGTTCGAGTACGCCGCCTCGGTCGCCAAGCGCTTGCGCGACGCCGGCTTCCGCATCGACGTCGACGACTCGAACGAGCGTCTTCAGAAGAAGATCAAGATGCAGCAGGGCCGCAAGGTGCCGTACATGCTCGTCGTCGGCAAGAACGAAGCTGCCGCAGGCGAGGTGAACGTCCGGACCCGCGCGGGCGACCAATCGGCGATGACGGTCGACGCCTTCCTCGCCCGCCTCACCGACGACACCACCAACCGCGCGTAGCGAGACTTGGGAGCGGTCGAGATTCATCTCGACCGCCGCGACCTTTCAGTGGATCAAGGGGAGCGGTCGAGATTCATCTCGACCGCCGCGGCCTCGCTTTGCGAATAAAAACGCCGCGACCTCGCCTCACAGTGAAAGGGAGCGGTCGAGATTCATCTCGACCGCTGCGGTCTTTCAGTTGCAAGGTCGTCTTCGGTCGAGATAAATCTCGACCGCTCCCTGTCGATTCAACGCAGGGTTCGCACGCATATCGTCGCAAGCCATTCGCCGATGCAATCGAGCGCGCTCGAAAACGTCATCAATATCATCACGATCGCGGGCCTTGCCGCGTTCACCGTTTCCGGCGTCATCGTCGCGAAGCGCAAGGACATGGACGCGTTCGGCTGCATGTCCGTCGCCTTCATCACCGCGCTCGGCGGCGGCACGCTGCGCGACGTCCTCCTCGGACGGTATCCGCTGTTCTGGATAGCGCACGAGTGGTACGCGATCGGCGTCTTCATCTTCGCGGCCATCCTCTTCTACTGCTCGCGGTTCATCGCGCTCCGCGAGCGCGCGATCCTCATCCCCGATGCGCTCGGCCTCGGTCTCTTCAGCGTCACCGGCGCGACGTACGCGCTCGAGGCACACACGTCGTATATCGTCGCCTCGATCCTCGGCGTCATCACGGGCGTGTTCGGCGGCGTCTTGCGCGACGTCATCTGCAACGAGATACCGATCGTCTTCTCGCGGACGCAGCTTTATGCGACGTGCGCGCTCGCCGGTGTCTGGACGTACATCATCCTCGACCACTTCGGCGTCGACAGCGCGTGGTCG
>JANWLL010000017.1 GCA_025450855.1 Vulcanimicrobiia bacterium | reverse complement strand
GCGAAGCGTTCGCTCGCGCTCCAACCGCGCTACAATATCAACGCCGACATGGCGATGGCGTCGGCGCTCACCGCTTTCCACCAGATGCGGCCCGCACTCGCCTACGCGAAGGAAGCGACGCGCATCGTCCCGTCGAGCTTCACGGCGCGCGCGACCGTCGCCAACCTCGACATGGAGATCGGCGACTACTCGGCTGCAAAAGACGAGCTGACGTCGCGTCCGGCGAGCGACGATACGAATTGGGATGTCGCGATCGCCCGATACGACGAGCTGACGGGTCATCTCTCGTCGGCACGCACGATCATCGACGACGTGCAGCGCCGGATGGACGAGGTCGTCGACAATCCGGCCGAGACGCGCGCATGGTCGCATTGGCGTCAAGGAGAGCTCGCGTTCGCCGCGGGCGATACGCAGGCGGCCATCGCGCGCTACAAGGAATCGCTCTCGATCTTCCCAGGTTACTGGCACGGCTACGATGGTCTCGCCAAGGCGTATTGGGCGCAGGGCGATTGGGCGAATGCACTCGAGTTCGCGACGAAAGGTGCGGACGTCTATCCGCTGCCCGAAGTGCTCGGCTACGAATACGACGCGCAGCTCGCGCGCGGCCAGCGAGCAGATGCCGCGCAAACCCTCGATCTCATCTACGCGATCGAGCGCATCGGCAACGCGCAGGGCATGAACGATCGGCTCATCGCGATGTTCTACGCGGACCATGGGCTTCGCGCCGCCGACGCCGTAACGATTGCGCGCCGCGATCTGGCGCGCCGCGACGACGTCTACGCGGAGGACACGCTCGCCTGGACGCTTGAGGCGGCCGGCAAATGCGGAGAAGCGCGGGCGCATTCGGAGCGCGCGGTGCGCCTCGGCACGGAGGATGCCAAGCTGCAATACCACGCCGGCATCATCGCGCTCCATTGCGGCGATCGCGACGAGGCCCGACGCCGGCTGCAGCTCGCGCTCTCGCTGAACCCGCACTTCAACCCAAGTCAAGCGCTCTACGCACAAAAAGTTCTTGAAGTGCTGTAGCGGTCGAGCCCTAAGAGCGGGCGAATAGCAATAGAGGTCCGATATCATGACCGTCGGCAGCCCGAAGAGCTTCGATGTATCGCGCCCTGGTCTCTCCGGAATTGGCCAGGTTCGCTTGTCCCCACGAAAAGGGCCGTCGTCCTAGTTGGCGTGCAAGAGAGTCGCCAACGAGGCGTGATAATCGTCCGTTCCCGTTCGGAAAAGGATGAATTGCCACTAGACGGTGGCTGAACCTCACCGCGATTTCGTCGGGCGGAAAAGTTGCCTCTTCGACCCAGTATCGCGCATCGCCGACCGCCTGCTGCACATCTGGGGCGATCCGGTGAGCGACGACGCCGATATTGCGGGCGGTCACACGATATTGACCCGCCCAATGCCACACGTCGCAAAACATCCGCCGATGCAATTCGCGCAGAAAATTGCAATCGAGCACATCGCGCCTGCGGGCGTCGACCCAGCGCAGAGCCGCGCCGATGTTGATTTGTTCCGCTTCATTTAACTCGTGTCGCAGCGTGATGTATGAAGGGATGACCTGTTCTCGCTCCTCCGCGGTGAGGGGCGTGTTCGCGTCGTCGTCGCGATCGAACAAAGGATCAGGCATTGTGATCCCATTCCTCGTCCCACAGGCCCCGCAGTGAGCCAGACAGGATAAGCTCGATAATGCGCTGCTGTTCGGCGTCGAGATCGGACTTATTGAGCGCCTGATTTTCGAGGCGCATCGTGTGATCGAGGCGCGCGACGTCTTTCCGCGCCTTTTGCACCGCGCGCGCGCGCAGCATATCGTCGAGCGGCTCTACCGGCACGAATGCATAAACGAAAGTACAATTCATCGCCGCAGCAGCATGACGCATTGTCCTCAACGTGGTCGCACCGGTGGCTTCGGCTTTCTCGACGGTGGGGATTCGCGAGGGCGCAACTCCCATGCGTGCTGCGAGTTGGCGGGCGGTCATGCCCAGGGCCTCACGAATGGCTTTGATCCAGCCCTTTTGGGGAGCAGCCAGCGGCTTGTCCCGGAGCGGCGCAAGTCGTCGTTCCAATTGCTTTCGGGCAATGGAAGTTTGAGACTTGTTCATAAATTAGTGTCCTTTTAGGCTTAACTATAGCATATATACATGAACAAATAAACAGTAAATGTACATATATTTATGAACATTACTTCACGCCTGAGGAAAAGACGTTCAGTGTACCAGGCGATAGACGTCCCTGAGCGACGCGTGAGGGCCATAGTATGACCGTCCCTAGCCGCAACGGACCCGCCCCTCGCTAACGAAGAATAATAGAAGCCTCCGCCATCTCCAAATCCCGGAAAAGAGCCCACTCCGATGCCCCGCCCGCTTCGACACCCAGCGCCCGGCTCGTTTCGGCTGCGTAACGGCCTCCGCGTCGTCGCTGCGCCCATGCCTAACGCCGGCAGCATCAGCTTCACCCTGGCCGTCAAGGCCGGATCCATCTT
The DNA here is from genome assembly GCA_025450855.1 of Vulcanimicrobiia bacterium. GTDB lineage: Bacteria > Vulcanimicrobiota > Vulcanimicrobiia > Eremiobacterales > Eremiobacteraceae > JANWLL01. Next base: position 9,201 of record JANWLL010000017.1, on the reverse strand, counting down.
CGACCCGCCGCGAGCGAATGGCCTCGCCCACTTCCTCGAACACCTGGTCTTCAAGTCGACCGACGATTACTCGCGCCACGAGCTAGCGGCCTCGATGCAGCGTTGCGGCAATCGCTTCGACCCGGCGACGAGCAAAGAGTCGATCGCCATCTCGGGCACCGTGCCGTCGCCCAAAGCTGACGAGGCGCTCGCGCTCATCGCGAGCGTGGCACAACGGCCCCGCTTCGCGGCCGACGACATCGAAACCGAGCGTCTCGTCGTGCTCGAGGAGCTTCGCGATTGGGAAGACGATCCGAGCAAGCGCATCGAGGTGCTGGCAGACGCGGCGCTATGGGGCCCGCATCCCATGGGTCGCGACACAGGAGGCAAGCGAGCGACGGTCCGCGAGATCACGCGCGACCAGGTCCGACGATTCCATCGCCGCTATTTCCATCCGCGCAACGCCGTGCTGAGCATGGCCGGTGCGATGAGCGAACGCGACATGCTTGCGCTCGCTCGCCGGCACTTCGGCGGATGGAAAGCGTCCGCGATCGCCGCGACACCGCGCCGACGCGCGGCTGCACAACTCGCTCCCGCCGGGCTTCAGCGCCGCCGGTCGAAGGTGCTTCGTCGATCGGGCACATCGCAAGTGTGGTTCTCCGCGTCGACGACGACGCCGTCGTATCCGGACGGCTACGACGCGGTTCTCCAGACGCAGCTCGCACAGGTGCTCATCGGCGACGGCGACGGCAGCCGCCTATGGGACGGTATGCGTGAACGCATGGGTCTTGCGTACGAGGTCTATGCGACTCTCGACTTCTACTCGGATGTCGGCGTCATGAGCGCGATGGCCGCTGTAGGACGCAACAGAGCTAGCGTCGCCGTGCGCGAGATGAAGCGACTACTAGAAGACACGTCGCGCGGGTTCAGCGTCGACGAATTCTCGCGGGGCAAGGAAGCGCTTGCGGCGCAGATCGAGCTCGGCGCGCAATGGCCGATGGCGAACGCCGCACGTTATGCCGAGCTGTCGCTCATCGAGCAGCCGCTCGTGACGCCTACGCAGGAGCGCGAGATGCTCGACGGTGTCGGCATCGCGCAGTTCAACGAGTTCGTGCGCGAGCGCATCCGCTGGGATGCGGCTGCGGTCTGCGCGATCGGCGAAGGCCCAGCGCTCGACGAAGTGAGGGCCTAAAGCGCATCGATAGGCCCACAATCGCTCGAACATGGGCCCAATCACACCGCGACTATCGCGCAAGGCAAGCGCCGGAATCTGCGCGAACGCGGCCGCATGAAGTTGACGACGCGCAAGCGCGTCACGACGGACCGCGCATCTTTCGCGCGGTCCCTTGCACGCTTGGACGCGCGTCGGTGACCGAATTCAAGATCGGCCTTCCGCTCGCGCGACGCATCATCGTCGATGCGCTTTTCGCGAGCGCGTCGGATCCTCACGCGTACGCTTACAGGGCGACCCACGTCGGCTTCTATCTCGCGCCGAAAGATCAAGCCGGCCGGGTCCACGACTACCGTTACGACGAGGGCGGTCAGGTGTTCTTCGTCTACGACTCGCTCGGCGATCCGGTCGCGCGCATCTTCCTCAAAGATGACGAATGGCGCGCGGGCATGCAGGGCGTCGGAGAACTGCCGTTCCACTTCGGCGGCGCGAAGCTGCTCCTCGCGACGCTCGCGAACTAGCTCGCGCAACCCCCTAGACTCTTCCGCCCTCGCGCTTCATCGTCTCGACGACGATGCGTTTGTCCAATCGCGTTCGGGATAGGTCGACGCTCACCGACCACGTCAAGTCTGCGCGGCGGTTGTCGCCGGCTCGCGGCGGCCGGAGCTGTTCGCCTGCGCCGGCGACGCGAACGCTCACCGCATCGCGGTCGATCGCTTGGTTCAAGAACCAGTCGACGGCTGCGGTCGCGTTGCGCGACATGTCGAACGTGGCGGTGACGATGTTCGCACTGCTCATCGCCGCTGTCGTTTGTCCAATGCGACTTTGCGCCCTTCGGCCACGACGCGCGGGATAGGACGCCCGTCGCATCCGACCGAAAACGGCCCGCATGGCGACGAACACACCGATCACGGTCGCTTACGGCGACGGCATCGGTCCTGAGATCATGAACGCGACGCTCGACATCCTGAAAGCCGCGGGCGCGCGCCTCGATATCGAGGTCATCGAAGTCGGCGAGAAGGTCTATCTCGCCGGCAATCCCGCCGGCATCGCGCCGAACGCGTGGGAAAGCCTGCGCCGAACGAAAGTGTTCTTGAAGGCGCCGATCACGACGCCGCAAGGCGGCGGCTACAAAAGCCTCAACGTCACGACGCGCACGGTGTTCGGTCTGTACGCGAACGTCCGTCCATGCGTATCGTACGCGCCGTACGTGCGGACCAAGCATCCGAAGATGGACGTCGTCATCGTCCGCGAGAACGAAGAAGACGTTTATGGCGGCATCGAGTACCGGCAGACCCAGGGCATGACGCAGTGCCTCAAGCTCATCTCGCGTCCTGGTTCCGAGAAGATCGTACGGTACGCATTCGACTACGCGAAGCGCAACGGCCGCAAAAAAGTCACGTGCTTCACCAAAGACAACATCATGAAGATCACGGACGGTCTGTTCCATAAGATCTTCGATGAGATCTCGGCAGAGTATCCCGAGATCGAGCACGAGCATTGGATCGTCGACATCGGCGCGGCGAAGCTCGCCGACACGCCGGAGGCGTTCGATGTCGTCGTGCTGCCGAATCTGTACGGCGACATCTTGTCCGACGTCGCCGCTCAGATCGCAGGATCGGTCGGGCTCGCCGGCTCCGCGAACATCGGCGAATCGTGCGCGATGTTCGAGGCGATCCACGGTTCGGCGCCGCGCCGTGCGGGCCAGAACATGGCCAATCCGTCCGGTCTGCTGCTCGGCGGGGTGCTCATGCTCGTCCACATCGGACAAGGCGATGTCGCGACGCTCGTCCACAACGCATGGCTGCGGACGATCGAAGACGGGATCCACACGTACGATATCTTCGATCCGCAGGTGAGCAAGGAGAAAGTCGGCACGAAGGAGTTCGCGCAGGCCGTCGTCGCGCGCGTCGGGCTAAAGCCCGAGAAACTCAAGCCGGTGGCGTATGCGGTCGAAGCGGCGAAGCCGCCGTCGGCCGGAGCGACGTCATCAAAGAGCCAGGTGAAGACGCTCGTCGGGGTCGACGTCTTCATCGATCTCGCCGGCGGAAAGGCCGATGACATCGCGTCGCGGCTCGGCGGAAGCGAACTGCGCCTCGCCGCGGTCATGAATCGCGGCACGAAGGTGTGGCCCGACGGCCTGCCCGAGACGTTCTGCACGGATCAATGGCGGCTGCGCTTCAAGTCGAAGACCGCGAACGGAAACATCAAGCAATCGGATATCGCAGCGCTGCTCGGCTGGATCGCAGGCGCCGGCTTCGACTCGATCAAGACCGAGAATCTGTACGCCTTCGACGGCGCGCCGGGCTACTCGGTCGTGCAGGGCGAATAGAATATGTAGTGGGCCGAGCGAAGCTCGGCTTGCCGACCTGCGGTCGGCCTACTACATCGGAAAGGACGAGAGAGTGGCGACCGGCATGGACAGTTTCCGCGCGAAGACGACGCTCGAATCCACGGGCAAGAAGGTCTCGTATCACAACGTCGGGGCGGTCGGACCTAACGTCAAGCGCTTACCGGTCGCGTTGAAGATCCTTCTCGAGAATCTGCTTCGCCACGAGGACGGCCGCTCCGTCGACAAAGCCCACATCGAAGCGCTCGCGAACTGGGATCCGAAAAAACCGCCGCAGCGAGAGATCGCGTTTCGCCCGGCCCGCGTCTTGCTGCAAGATTTCACAGGCGTGCCGTGCGTCGTCGACCTCGCAGCGATGCGCGACGCGATGGCTGAGATGGGCGGCGACCCCGACCGCATCAACCCGCTCCAAGACGTCGAGCTCGTCATCGACCACTCGGTCATCGCAGATGCATTCGGTTCGCGCGAGGCGTTCAAGATCAACGCCGAGCTCGAGTTCCAACGCAACGGCGAGCGCTATCAGCTCTTGAAGTGGGGCCAGCAGTCGCTGCGACGTTTCCGCGCGCTGCCGCCCGATCAAGGCATCGTCCACCAAGTGAACCTCGAATATCTCGCGCGCGTCGTCTTCCTCGAAGACAAAGACGGCGAAACGATCGCGTTTCCCGACACGCTTGTCGGCACCGATTCGCACACGACGATGGTGAACGGACTCGGCGTCCTCGGCTGGGGCGTCGGCGGCATCGAAGCCGAAGCGGCGATGCTCGGCCAACCCGTCTCGATGCTCGTCCCAGACGTCATCGGTTTCAAGATCACCGGCCGCATGCGCGAAGGCGCCACCGCGACCGACCTCGTCCTCACGTGCACCGAAATGCTGCGCAAGCGCGGCGTCGTCGGCAAGATCGTCGAGTTCTTCGGCTCCGGCTTGACAACGCTCACGCTCGCCGACCGCGCGACCGTCAGCAACATGTGCCCCGAATACGGCGCGACCGCCGCGCTGTTCCCGATCGACGAGGAGACGCTGACATACCTCCGCCTCACCGGACGCGAGGCCGCGCACGTCGCGCTCGTCCGCGACTACGCGAAAGCGCAAGGGATCTTCCGCACCGACGATACCGCCGATCCGATCTTCACGGACGTCATGCATCTCGACCTCGCGGCGGTCGAGCCGAGCCTCGCCGGACCTCGGCGTCCGCAGGATCGCGTGCCGCTCAAGTCCGCGAAGCCGTCGTTCTGCGACGCGTTCGCGCAGATGGCCGAGCGGCGCGAAGCGAAGGTCGCGCAGATGGCGACCTTCGATCCCGAAGGCAACGAAGCGCTCTCGCTGATGGCGGGCAAGCGGACGGTGACGTATGCGGGGCCATCGGGCGCCCAAAAGATCTCCGACGGCGCCGTCGTCATCGCCGCGATCACGAGCTGCACGAACACGTCGAATCCGAGCGTCCTCGTCTGCGCCGGTCTGCTCGCGAAGAAAGCCGTCGAGGCGGGTCTCTCGAGCAAGCCGTGGGTGAAGACGAGCATCGCGCCCGGGTCGAAAGTCGTCACCGACTACCTCGCGAAAGCCGGTCTCACGCCGTATCTCGAAAAGCTCGGCTTCTACCTCGTCGGGTACGGCTGCACGACGTGCATCGGCAACAGCGGGCCGCTGCCCGAGCCGATCGCCGAGGCCGTCAATGACAACGACCTCATCGTCTGCTCGGTGCTTTCCGGCAACCGCAACTTCGAGGGCCGCGTCCACCCGCAGGTGCGGGCGAACTACCTCGCTTCGCCGCCGCTCGTCGTCGCGTACGCGCTCGCGGGGCGCATGGACTTCGACTTGGTCGAAGAGCCGCTCGGCACCAGTGACGGCAAGCCGGTCTACTTGCGCGACTTGTGGCCGTCATCGGCGGAGATCAATAAAGTCGTCGCGGAGTGCGTCGCCGAGTCGATGTTCCGCATCCAATACGCCGATGCGTTCGGCGGCGACGAGCGCTGGAAGTCGATGGCGGTGCCGGCCGGTACGAGATTCGAGTGGGGTGAGTCCTCGACGTACGTCAAGCGGCCCCCGTTCTTCGACGGCATGCCGCGCGAACCGCAACCGCGCCCGGACGTAAAGGGAGCCCGCGTGCTCGCGTACGTCGGCGACAGCGTGACGACCGATCACATCTCCCCGGCGGGCAGCATACCGAAGTCGACGCCCGCGGGCAAGTACCTCATCGACCACGGCGTCGAACCGAAAGATTTCAATTCGTACGGCGCACGCCGCGGCAACCACGAGGTCATGATGCGCGGCACGTTCGCCAACGTACGGCTGCGCAATCGGCTCGCACCGGGCACCGAAGGCGGTTTCACCCGCCACATTCCCGACGGCGAGCAGATGACGATCTACGACGCGTCGATGCGCTACCAGAAGGACGGCGTGCCGCTCATCGTCATCGCCGGCAAGGAGTACGGCTCCGGCTCATCGCGCGACTGGGCGGCGAAAGGACCGCGCTTGCTCGGCGTCGTGGCGGCGATCGCCGAGAGCTTCGAACGGATCCACCGCAGCAATCTCATCGGCATGGGTATCCTGCCGCTCGAATTCGCGCCCGGTGAATCGGCTGAATCGCTCGGGCTCACGGGAGAAGAGTCGTACGATTTCTCAGGCATCGCCGGGGGCGTCAAACCGGGAGCGAAGATCGCCGCCACCGCGACCGATGCTGCCGGGAAGAAGAAGCAGTTCACGACGATCGCGCGCATCGACACGCCGGACGAAGCGGAATACTACCGCCACGACGGCATCCTCCAATTCGTCTTGCGCCAGATCCGAGGCTAGAACCTAGAACAACCGCGCGCCGTTTGGCACCGCGCCTTCAGGCACGACGAGCACGACGGCGCCGGCTTCGTCTTCGATGCCGAGCGTCAGCACCTCGCTCGCGACCCCCGCGATCCGTTTCACCGGCAGATTGACGACGCCCAGCACCTGCTTACCCACAAGCTCGCTCGCTTGGTAGCGTCGCGTCAGCTGGGCGCTCGACGTGCGCGTGCCCGTCGAAGGGCCGAAGTCGATGCGGAGCTTGTACGACGGTTTGCGCGCGCCGGCGATCGGCTCGGCCTCGAGCACGGTGCCCGCACGGATCTCGACGGCGGCGAACGCGGCGACGATTTCATCCATATCGAGCGGGATGCGTCGGCCGGCCGCTCGAATCTTGCAGGCGAAGATGCCCGAACGCATCACCCGTGCTGTGAGCGTCGCCGTTTTCGCGCTCTGCTTCGTGTTCGCGAGCGGCACTTCTGCAAACGCGTGCCCGGTCTCACGCGGCGCCGCGCTCGTGCTCGTTTCGCAAGAACTCGATCCCGACGTCTTCCTGTGGGATTCCGCCGACCGGCTCGTCCGCTACGCGTCCGGCGATTACGACGTCCAGATCGTCCTCAAACACACGGTGCTCGTCCACGCCTTCAGCAAAGCGCTCGCGGTCGGCTGTCGCAAGCAGGTCATCCGCCCGAGCGCTTCGGGCGACTCTTCGGGCGCGTCGATCATCTACTTGATCGGGGTCCGGGTCGTGTCGGGCGACGCGCGCGGCAAGTACGGGTGGGTGCTGTCCGCCGACATACGAGGTCCGAGCGGTCGCCGATTGACATCACAACGGCGCCGTTAGCGCCGGACCGAGCAGGCCGCCCTCGGCGGCCGGCAGAAGGCCCGGAGTCCACGTGCTGATCTACACGATACGGCGCCTGCTACAGGCGATTCCGCTGATGGTTTTCATCAGCATCATCCTCTTCACCATCCTGCACTTCATGCCGGGCGGTCCGCTCGCGCCCTACATGCAGAACCCGCACATCACGCAAGCCGACATCGAACGGCTCAAACACAACTTCGGGCTCGATCGTCCGGTCTATGTCCAGTATCTCTCGTGGCTCGGCGCGTACGTCCGCGGCGATTGGGGCTGGTCGACGATGAACTCGACGACGGTGACAGAGGCGATCTCCGAGCGGCTGCCCGCGACGCTCGAATTGATGGGAGTCTCGTTAGTCGTATCGCTCATCATCGGGTTGGCGTTCGGAATACTGGCGGCCGTCCGGCCGTACTCGCTGTGGGACTATTTCGTCACGACGTTCGCGTTCTTCGGCATGTCGATGCCGACGTTCTGGTTCGCGATACTCCTCCAGATCGCGTTCGCGGTCAACGGCGTCCACTTCCGCATCCCGTTCTCCGACTATCGCATCGACTTCAGCCTCCCGTCCGCCGGTCGCTTCGAGACGGACGGCGGCGGTTTCGTCGACGGCCTTCGGCATCTCATCTTGCCGGTGACGGTGCTCTCGCTCATCCAGATAGCGACGTGGTCGCGATTCACGCGCGCGTCGATGCAAGAGGTGCTCCACACGGATTACATGCGCACCGCGGCGGCGAAGGGGCTCGGGTATTGGAAGATCATCTTCAAACACGGTTTGAAGAACGCGCTCATGCCGGTCGTCACCGTGCTCGCGCTTGCGCTTCCCGGCGTCGTCGGCGGCGCGCTCATCACCGAGACGATCTTCGCCTGGCCGGGTCTCGGCCGTCTGTTCTACACGGCGCTCACGCAACAAGATTTCTCGCTGCTGATGGGCTATCTCGTCCTGATATCGATGCTCGTCGTCATCTTCAATCTCGTCGCCGACCTCGCGTACGGCTGGCTCGACCCGCGGGTGAAGTATGACTAGGAGATCGCGTTGAGGGATCCACTCAACGCCCAGCAAGTCGGAACCCTGACGCCGCCGATCTCGGTCGTCGAGGAGGAGTTCTCGCGCGAGCGGCACCAGGCGTGGCGGAAGTTCCGACGTCACTACCTCGCGATGGTCGGGGCCGGAGCGCTCATCGTCATCGCAGTCAGTGCGATTTTCGCGCCGCTGTTCACACACTTCGACCCCAACGCGATCGACGCGAACTGGAGCGGCACGCCGCTCGCGCCCGGCCAGTTCGGCCATTGGCTCGGCACGGACAACCTCGGGCGCGACCTGTGGGCGCGCATGCTCTTCGGCGGCCGCATATCGTTGACGGTCGCGATCTTCGCGGTTCTCATCGAGATCGTCGTGGGCACGATCGTCGGCGCGGTTGCGGGCTTTTACGGCCGCTGGATCGACTGGCTCATGATGCGGATCACCGACACGTTCTTGTCGATCCCGCTCCTGCCGCTGCTCCTCGTCCTCACCGGCATCGTCGCAGCGTCGTCGACGAAAGCGGCGCTCAATTTCACGAGCATCGTGCTCATCATCGGCTTGCTGTCGTGGATGCCGGTCGCCCGGCTCGTGCGCGGCGCATTCCTGAGCTTGCGCGAGAAGGAGTTCTGCGAGGCTGCGCGCGCGATCGGGAGCAACGATAACCGCATCATCATGCGGCATTTGTTGCCGAATGCGATAGCGCCGATCGTCGTCCAAGCGACGCTCGACGTCGCGAACGTCATCATCCTGGAATCCGCGCTTTCGTTCCTCGGTTTCGGCATCCAGCCGCCGACCGCGTCGTGGGGAAACATGCTTTCCGACGCGCAGGAGAACGTCTCCATCGCATGGTGGGCGGCGGTCTATCCCGGCCTGTGCATCTTCGCGACCGTCCTCGCCATCAACTATATGGGCGACGGGCTCCGCGACGCGCTGGACCCGAACGTTCGTTGATGCTATAATGTGGTCCGGTGTTTTTTCGTGCCCAGGTGGCGGAATTGGTAGACGCGCTAGTTTGAGGGGCTAGTCGGGTAACACCGGTGCAGGTTCG
>JANWLL010000016.1 GCA_025450855.1 Vulcanimicrobiia bacterium | reverse complement strand
TGGTCGGCGCGGGCGTCGCGCTCATCATCGTCGGCCTGCTCGTGATGTGGGCACGGACGTTGCGCCTTGGCTCGCTTCCCGGTGATTTCACGTGGTCAGGCAAGGGTTGGCAGATATCGATCCCGATCGCCACGTGCATCCTCATCTCCGTCATCCTGACGCTCGTCCTCAACCTGATCGCGCGGCGACGTTAAAGCGCGCGTAAGTTCCCGACGCGGAAGTGCCGAAAACTTGGGTAGTATCCGGTAACGAGCCGAGCCCAGCTTACGTCCTACGGGTAGACATGGATTTCTTGAGCGCACCCGACCCCGAATCACTGCCGACCGCGAAGGCGTTCATCGGTCGCACCGTCGTGCTCCGGCTCGATCCGCGATCCGCTGAAGCGTCGACGCTGATCTCTGATCTCATCTTCATGCGCCGCCTCGGCGTCCGCCCGCTCGTCGTCCACGATGCCGACGATCGCGACACCGGCGCGAAGATCATCGGCATGATCAACCGGGTCGGCGGCGAGGCGGTCGGTGTGGACGGAACGTCTGCCGGCACGCTCATCGCGGCGAACGACGGCGACGGAAACGCGGTCGTCAGGACCGTCAACGCCCAGCTCATGTCGCTGCTGCTCGATCAAGGCTATATCCCGGTGTTCGCAGCGCAAGGCGCGGCACTTTCGGGATTACCGATGCCGGTCGACGGCGACGACGCCGCTCGAATGCTCGCCTCCGCTACGCACGCCGTGCGACTGCTGTTGCCTGCGCAGCGCGGCGGCGTGCCGTCGATCGAAGATGACGGCATCATCGAAGAGCTCACGTCCTCTGAAGCCCTCGACCTCGCAGCGGCCGGATCGCTTTCGGACGAGCTCGTCCGTCATCTGCGCACCGCAGCGCTCGGAGTCCGCGCGGGAGTCGAGGCCGCTCAGCTGCTCGACCTCACGGCGCAACATGCTTCCATCGTCGAGCTCCTCACAGCCCAGCATGTGGGAACCCAAGTCGTCTCGAATATCGTGTTGTCCCGCTAGAGATAGCCGATATCAAGAGAAGGCCACCCGCTTGGCGAAGCCTTCATAATTGACGCCGGGCGGCCCCGGGCTTCGGTCCCGATGGTCCCTAGATGCCATAATCCGCGTGCGATACACTAAGCCCGAGGACCCTGATTTGATCGTCGTCGACAGTCTACGAAAATCTTTCCCGATCTCGTACGGCATCATCCCGAATATCAAGTATCGGGGTAGGATACCGCGCCGCGAGGTCTTGCACGGCATTTCATTGACGGTCAAGACCGGCGAGCTGTTCGGACTGCTCGGCCCCAACGGCGCCGGCAAGACGACCCTTCTCAAGCTCCTCTGCACGTTGACGACGCCCGACGGAGGCACGATCACGGTCGATGGTATCGACGCAGCGAAGAACCCGATCGCGGTCAAGCGTCGCATCGGCTTGTGCAGCAGCGAAGAGCGCAGCTTTTACTTCCGTTTGACGGCGCGCGAGAATCTCGAGTTCTTCGGATCGCTCGCGGGATTGAGCGGGGATGCCCTCCGCAAGCGCATCGAGCACGTCGCGGAGGTCGTCGATCTCACCGACTCGCTCGAGACGAAATTTTCCGGCTTCTCGTCAGGTATGCGGCAGCGCCTCACGATGGCGCGTGCGATGCTCGCGGACGCACCGATCCTCTATCTCGACGAGCCGACGCGCGCCGTCGACCCCGTGCACGCCGAAGAGATGCGCAGGCTCATCCGTGAGGAGCTCGTCGACCGCCAGGGCAAGACCGTCATCCTCGCCACGAACCTGCTCGACGAGGCATGGGCGCTGTGCGATCGCCTTGCGATCATGCGGCGGGGCACGATCGCGGCGCTCGGACCGCCGAAAGAGCTCGACGCGAGCTACGCGCGGCTTCTCAAATATCAGATCATCGTCGACAAGTCGGACGAATCGCTCTTGCAGCGCGTGCGCGCGGTACCCGGCGTGACGACCGTGGTCACGTCCGACGTTCCGAACGGCGTCAACGTCGAAGTGGAGATCGAGCCGACGAGCGATCGTTCGATCACCGAGCTGTTGCGCGCGGTGAGCGACAACGGCATCGTCGTCCGCTCGTTCACGTACGACGAGCCGCGGCCGATGGAAGTCTTCACCGACATCACGCAGGCGGGCGGCAACGATGAGTAGCGCAGCGCCCGCGATACCGGCTCCGGTACGCAGCTTCTCGGCGACCCTTGCGAAGGCCGGTGCGATCTACAAGCGCGACCGGCGCATCGCCACGTCGTACGACATGGCGTTCATCATCCAGTGGCTGCAGATCGTCGTCCAGGTGCTCGGCTTCTACTATATGTCGAAGCTCTTCTCGCACCCGCGCTTCGGCGGCTTCTCCTATTGGGTGATCAATCTCGGCTTCTCGCGCTTCCAGATGACCGCGCTGCAAAGCTTCCAGACGGCGATCCGCGGCGATCAGATGCTCGGCACGCTCGAGTGCGTACTTGTGACGCCGACGAGCCTCGCCACGGTCGTCATGTCGCCCGGATTGTGGGGCTTCACGCTCACCGCGATGCAGGTCTTGCTCTACATCGTGCTCGGCGCGACGCTGGGCGTCGACTTCTCGCACACGAATTACCTCACACTCGTCGTGTTCGTGATCCTGACGATCGCCTGCATGTCGCCGCTCGGCGTCATGGCCGCGTCGACGATCATGACGTTCAAGCAGAACGCGCCGACCCAGTTCGTCGCCGGGAGCGCCGCGCAGCTGCTCGGCGGCGTGCTCTTCCCGGTTGCACTCCTGCCGGTGCCGCTTCAGTGGCTCTCGTGGCTGCTGCCGATCACGCACTCACTCAACGGCGTCAGAGCGGCGATCGGTCTGTTGCCCGGCAAGGAGGGGATGGCTATGCACGGCGCGGCGCTCACCGATCCGGCCGTCGCAGCGGATGCGATATGGCTCGTCTGTGCGACGGCTATCCTCATGCCGCTATCGCTCTTCATCTTCAGCCGCGCCGTCAATCGCGCTCGCCGCGACGGCACGCTCGGGCATTACTAGAGAACGGTTGGAATCCGTAAGGCCGCGGCGGTCGACCGTAAAGGTCGACCGCTCCTTTTTTACTACGCGGATCGGCTAGATAGAGCGGCGGCTGCCCGGATCTTCGAGCGGCACGCCGGCGCGGCACTGCGGACAGTCTTCGGGCGCGTAGTCGGCGAGCGGCAGATCGAGCAAGGCGCTCACCGGCAACGGGAGATCGACGGCGCCGCGTTTCACGACAGCGCCGATCGCGACGACGTCACCGCCGGCTTCACGGACGACGTCGATGACTTCGCCGACGGACTTTCCGGTCGTCATGACATCTTCGACGACTGCGACACGCTCGCCGGGAGCGACGGTGAACCCGCGCCGCAGCCTCGGCAGGCCGTCGACCTTCTCGACGAACATGTTCCTCACTCCGAGCGCCTTCGCGACGACGAAGCCGGGGATGATACCACCGACGGCAGCGGTGACGATCACGTCCGGTTTCGCCGGGCGCAGCAGATCGGCCAGCGCGGCACCGACCGCTTCGGCGGTCGTCGGGTCTTCGAAGATCCGAAACTTCTGGATGAAGCGGTCGCTGTGGAGCCCGGACGACAAGACGAAGTGCCCGGCGAGCATCGCGCCGCGCCGTTCGAGCATCGCGCGCAGCTCGGCCGGCGTCATGCGAGCGTTCCCTCGATCTCGCGCGTGATCGCATAGGCGGCTTCGCCGGGATCGGCGGCCTGCGCGATCGGCCTGCCGACGACGATGAAATCGGCGCCCGCACGCGCGGCGTCGGTCGGCGTCGCGACGCGGCGTTGATCGCCTTCGGACGCACCGGCGGGTCTGATGCCCGGGCAAAGCACGACGAAATCCTTGCTCGTCGCCTCACGTACGGCGCGCGCTTCGGCGACCGCACAGACGACGCCATCGATCCCGCACGACGCGGCGAGCCGCGCTCGCATCGGTACGAGCGTCGCGGGTTCGCGGTCGACGCCGACCTCGCGTAGATCCGCCGCCCGCATACTCGTCAGCACCGTAACGGCGAGGAGGCGCAAGGGCGATCTTTCCGAGTCCTCGTCACGCGCCGCAACGGCGGCTTCAAGCATCGCACGACCGCCGGCCGCGTGCACCGTCAAGAGCGAGGCGCCGGTCTTCGCGGCCGCGCGCACGCCCGCCGCGACCGTCGTCGGGATGTCGTGGAGCTTGAGATCGAGGAACAACGACTTGCCTGCGTCGCGCAGCTGCGCGATGATCCGCTCGCCATAACCGTAGTACGCCTGGTAGCCGACCTTATACCACTGGGCGCGCGAACGGGTCTTGTCGATGAGCGCCGACGCGCGTTCCCAGTCCGGTTCGTCGAGCGCGATGACAAGCTCGGGCTTCACGCGCGCGCTCCTGCGAAGCCGGGATTCGCCATTCCCGTGAGGGAGCGGACTCGGGTGAAAGAGCGCTTTCGAAGTTCTGCCGCGATCGTCTCGCCGACGTGCAGTGGCGCGAGCGGATCGCGGAAGTTCGCAGTTCCGATAGAGATCGCGGTCGCGCCGGCCATGAGATATTCGAGCGCATCGCGCCCCGTCTCGATGCCGCCCATGCCGATGATCGGGATCTTCACCGCGGTCGCCGCCTCCCACACGTGGTAGACTCCGACGGGCCGTATCGCGGGGCCGGTGAGGCCGCCCGAGCGATTCGCAAGCCACGGACGCGCCCGATCGACGTCGACCGACATGCCGCGCAGCGAGTTGATGAGCGAGAGCGCATCCGCGCCTGCCGCCTCGGCGGCGCGCGCGACCGGTTTGATGTCCGACACGTTCGGCGTCAGTTTCGCGATGACCGGCACCTTCGTCACGCGTGCTTTCACCGCTTCGACGACCGCTGCCGTGGACGCCGGATCCTCGGCGAAGCACGCGCCTTCGGCATCGACGTTCGGGCACGAGACGTCGAGCTCGATCGCGACGATGCCTGGGATGCCGTCCATCCGCGACGCGACCTCTGCGAACTCGGCGACTGAAAACCCCGCGACGCTCGCGATGACCGCCGACGGCACTGCCGCGAGTTTCGGCGCTTCATGCTCGAGGAAATACGCGATGCCAGGCCCTTGCAAGCCGATCGCGTTGAGCAGGCCGCCCGGCGTCGAGAGCAGACGCGGCATCTCGTTGCCGAGCCGGGGTTCGCGCGTCACGCTTTTCAGCGTCACCGCGCCGTACGCGGCGACGTCCATGATCCGCCCGAACTCCGCGCCACGGTTGTAGCAACCGCTCGCCGCGATGATCGGGTTGCGAAGCCGCAGCGAGCCAAGCTCGACCGAAAGGTCGAGGGCGTCGTCATCGCCGGCGCCCATCATCGGTTCCACAGGATCTCGCGGCTCCAGAAGACGGTGCCGTCGACGCAAACGCGCGCGAAATCGTACTCGCGCTTCTCGTCGGACGCGTGCGGGTAGCCGACGGCTTGCGGGCTGCCGCGGCGGATCGGCACGACGCATCCCCAGCACGTGCCCATCGAGCACCCGAACGTCTCTTCCATAGATATCTGACACGGGATGCCGGCAGCGTTCGCGTGCTCGCTCAAAGCGCGCAGCAGCGGCGGCGGGCCGCACCCGTAGAAGACGTCGGGCGGCGCCAGCTCGCGTGCGAGATCGAGCGCGGTCGCCCGCGTTCCCGCCGATCCATCGTCGGTGCAGATCTTGACGTCGGCTCCGAGCGCCCGCAGCTCGTCCACGCCGACGAGCATATGCTTCGAACGCGCTCCGAGGACCACCGTCGTCCGGACTTTCGCGGCGAGCAGCTCGCGGACGAGCAGCCAGAACGGCACAACGCCGATCCCGCCGGCGACGATCACGGCACGCTTTCCGGTGTCTGGGAGCGAGAACTCGTTGCCGAGCGGCCCGATGATCGATAGGGGTTCGTGATCGGCGATGCATGCGAGGCGCGTGGTCCGCTCGCCCCATTCGCGGAAGAGAAGCGTGAAAGTGTCGTCGCGCGCCGTCCAAATGCCGAGCGGCAGACGGACGGAGAACGTGCCGGGCAGGTCGATAGCCACGTAATGCGCTGGGCGGGCACGACGCGCTATTTCCGGGCTACGAAACCCGAGACACCAAAAACCGGGAGCGACGCGCTCCCGGCTTATCAGTTCCGCGGCTTCTAACAGCGGCGTCGACACCATCGTTCGCGGATTTCGCGCTTCGATCGCATGTGCCTGTCATCATAAAAACCCGGTGAGAGCCTCAACACGGGACGACAGAAGTAACAATATCGACCTAACGGCCGTAATACACATAGAAGGCCATGGGGGGCCAAACGCCATGCAAGGGATTATGATCTTCAAGTCGATCGGGGAAGCGCTGTCAAGCGGCTTCCAGTACTTCGACCGGACCAAAGAAGGTTATTTGGTGCGGAAGATGACTCCGCGTGGCTGGGCTCTCGCGATCGCTCGTTGCGACGAGTGACTTTCTCCTCCTCAACAAGCACAGACCGCCGGCTCAGGCCGGCGGTCTTCGTTTCTCGGGGTCGTGCGCGCGAGTTCGGCTACTTGATCCGGTAGACGATCTGAACGGTCGCGTCGACCGTACCCGTTCCACCCATGACCGTCGACGCCGTCGACATCGCTGCCATCCGGACCATCGGCTCGATCGGCCCCGGGCTCGAACCGACGCTGATGGTCTGGATCCCGGCGATGCTCACACCGGCCGCTTTCGCGAGTATCTCTGCCTGCGCGCGCGCGTCGGCGACGGCGCGTGAGAGCGCCTCGCGATAGAGCGTCGTCCGTGCGCTCGTGTCGAACGAGATGCCATACGTCTCATCCGCACCCGCCGAGACGCCCGTGTCGAGCACCGGACCGGCCTTCGCGATCGAGGTCTTGACATCGATCGTCTCGGTCGCAACGTAGTAGCCTTGCGCGGGCTTCCTCGGCGCGACGCTCATCGACGCATTCGGCGACACCGGCTGAACATCGCCGTTGTCGGGCGTTTGGTATTGGATCGTGTAGTCGGACGTCGCGATGTCGGCGTCCACGACGCCGGCCTTGCGAAGCGCGCCGATGACCGATGCCGCGCGCGCGTTCACCATGTTCGCGGCTGCCGCCGCGCTCGCGGATTGCGCGCGGACGCCGAACGAGATGCGCGCGATGTCGGGTGCGTACGACACCGAACCGCTGCCGCCGACGCTGATCGTCGGGGGTTGTGCGGGGTCTGCCCAGGCCGCGACCGGCGCGCCGAGCAAGAACGCTAATGCGGCTGCTGTGATCGCTAGATTTCTCATCGTCGTTGGTACTCCAGAGCCGAGCTTTCGCTCGGCGCAGCACGGTCGAGATGAATCTCGACCGCTCCCTCTTATAATGATAACGCGCGTCAGCGCAACGGCATTTCGCCGAGCACCGCATAGCGGGTCGACGAGCCCTGTGGCGCCGATTCGTATAGCGTGAGTGAGTCGACGTGGATGGTTCGAGG
This sequence comes from Vulcanimicrobiia bacterium, assembly GCA_025450855.1. Classification (GTDB taxonomy): domain Bacteria; phylum Vulcanimicrobiota; class Vulcanimicrobiia; order Eremiobacterales; family Eremiobacteraceae; genus JANWLL01. The sequence continues at coordinate 5,955 of JANWLL010000016.1, read as the reverse complement.
GTTCAAGCGTCCGACGTCCGGGAGCGGACCGCTGCGCTTGAGACGGCAAACCGTCACGTGCGGGACCGCGTCGAACTCGAAGTCGAAGCCGATGCCGGATAGCTGGTCGCGCACCGCCTCGGCGCATCCGGCGAAACCCGTCTGCGGCGAAGACGACCCGACCCATACGACCTTCGGCCGCCGCGCGTCCGGAAACGCGCCGACGACGTCGAGCGTCAAGTCGAACGGGTCGCACGACTTGGCGGCTGCGGCGATCGCCGCGCCGACGCTATCTCGCCGCGCCGCGTCCACAGGCCCGAGGAATGCGAGCGTCGCATGCCATTTCTCGCGCGAAGTGAAGCGCTCGTCGAGGCCGGCAGCCTTCAGGCGCGCGATCGCGTCGTCGATGAGGTCGCGCATCGGTTCGTCGAGATCGACGGCCACGAAGAGACGTCCGCTCACTCGGCGAGGGTTCGGAGGGTCTGCGGGCCGCTCCCGGTCGGCGCTCTCACGGGTTGTTAATGCCCGCCGCCAGGCGCCCCGATACTCTAAAGGAAGGAGGCGATCGGCATGGACTTAGGGCCATCCCCCGCCGCTGCTTCGAAACAGAAGATCCTCGTCGTCGAAGACGACCAGAAGATAGCGCGCGTCTTGCAGCTCGAGCTCGAGCACGAAGGCTTCGAAGTCGAATGGTGCGCCGACGGCGCCACCGCGATCGAGCGCGCGCTCAAGGGTCCCGACCTCATCATCCTCGATCTGCTCTTACCGCGCATCGACGGCCTCGAGGTGTGCAGACGCGTCCGCAAGCACTCATCCGTTCCGATCATCATGCTCACCGCGAAAGACGCCGTGCCGGACCGTATCACCGGCCTCGACACCGGCGCCAACGACTACCTGACGAAACCGTTCTCGATCGAGGAGCTGCTCGCGCGGATCCGGGTCCAGCTGCGAAGCCACGAGCCTGCTCCGCGACTCCTCACCGCGAAGGATCTCGTCCTCAACCGAGACACGCACGAGGTCGTCCGCGCCGGCAAGCCGATCGAGCTCACCGCGAAGGAGTTCTCACTGCTCGAGTTCCTCCTCATGTATCCGAACAAAGTCCATACGCGCGACGAGATCTTCAACAGCGTCTGGGGTTCGGATTTCCTCGGCGAGTCGAACCTCATCGACGTCTATATCCGCTACTTGCGCAACAAAGTCGACGTCGACGCTGATGACAAGCTCATCCACACGGTCCGTGGTGTCGGGTACGCGCTCCGCGTCTGACGGCGGCGCGCCGTTCCCGTTCTTCTCGTCGCTGCGCGGCCGGATGACCGCGTGGTACGGCGGCGTGCTCGCGCTTTTCATCCTCGTCTTCGCGAGCGCTGTGTACATCGAGGCAGGGCGGATCGTGTGGGGTGCGCTCGCCGATCGCATCGAGGGCGTCGGTCAGGAGATAGACTCGTTCACCCACGCCGAGGCGAACGACCCGTTCGGTTCGGTGTCCGCCGTATCGGCGCTCGCCGACCAGACGACGCTCGACACGTTCGTCGGCCCGGGCATCTACGCCGAGGTCTACAACGGCGCCGAATATCGCGTCGGCAAGACGACGAACCTCGGTGATGCGGATCTGCCGCTGCAGAGCTATGCCCGATGGCGTCCGCCGCGCGGCCTCACCGGAATATGGGGGACGGCGAGCGCAAGCGGCGTCGGGCCGGTGCTCATGCGGGTCAGCACGATCCAATCGACTCCTCGGTCGCCGACCATGACGCTCATCGTCGGAGCTTCGCTCACGAGCGTCTACACCGAGCAGCAGAACCTCTCGATCTTCCTGCTCATCACGGTCGCGCTGGCGTTGGCCGCTGTCGTCGGCGTCTCGCTGTGGCTTGCGCGCGGCGCGGTCAGTCCGATCAACGCGATCGCGCGCGCCGCGCGCGAGATCGGCAGCGAGGATCTGACGAAGCGCTTGAACTGGCAAGGGCGACGCGACGAATTGGGCCAGCTCGCCGCCCAGTTCGACGAGATGCTCGAACGTCTCGATGCGGCTTTCGCTCGCGAGCGCAGGCTCATCGCCGATGCGTCGCACGAGCTGAAGACGCCGCTCACGGTCATCAGCGCGAACGCGCAGATGCTCGAGCGCTGGGGCGACGGCGATGAGAAGGTCCGCCGCGAAGCGATCGAGACGATCCGCGCCGAGAGCGCGAACATGGCGCGCGTCCTCAATGCGATGCTGACCCTTGCGAAGACCGACGACCCGCGCGCGCTCGCGATGGAGCCGACCGATCTCGCCGCGGTCGTCACGGATGCGGCTTCGGGGTTGCGGCCGTCGGCCGAACGGAAGGGTCTATCGCTCACGATCGACGCGGCGGCCCCTGCCGTCGTCATGGGCGAGCCCGGGCTCCTCCGCCAGCTGGTCGCGAACCTCACGGAAAACGCGATCAAGTTCACCTCGTCGGGCGGCGTGCGGGTCGGCGTCGCGCGCCTCAACGGCACCGGGCGGATCGTCGTCGGCGATACCGGCCCTGGGATCCCGGTGGATGCTTTGCCGCACGTCTTCGAGCGATTCTATCGCGCCGATCGGGCGCGGTCGCGAACGGTCGAAGGCACGGGTCTCGGCCTAGCGGTCGTCCGCAACATCGTGCGCGTCCACGGCGGCGCCGTGACCGTCGCGAGCGAACCTGAGAAGGGGACGACCTTTACCGTCGACATCCCGCTGCTGCGCAGCGGCGACGCGGATGCGGCGCGATGAGCGGAGCCCGCGCGCCGGCGGGTTCTCATCCACGCCTCATATCCGATTCACTGCCGGCTCATGCGCTCGAGCCGCCGGCACGGTACGCTTAACTCCTCGCATCATGTCTATCGCTCGCCTCGCCCGGCCGCTGCTCAGCGCGGCCCTGCTCTCCCTCACCGCGCTAGCGGCCTATCGACCCGCGCTCGCGGATCAGACCGTCCAGACGCCAGAGGCACCGGTCGTCGTCATCCATTCGACCGCCGGACTCGTCACGGTGACGCGCGGTGACGACGGCTCCGTCCGCGTCGTCGGCGGCAACAACCCGACGGCGACCACGTTTCATATCACATCGAGCGACCAAGGCATGCTGATCCCGCGCGGCATGGGTCTGCCGCCGCGACGTTTCACGCTCCCTGGCGTACGTGAGGGAACGCTAGGCGTTCGCATCGAGAACTCCGGCGGGGACATTACGGTATACGTGCCGCAGCGCGACGCAGCGGTTTTGGTGAAGCTCGACAGCGGTGACGCGGCGCTCTCGCAGTTCCGCGGACCCTACGTCGTCGTGACGAACGGCGGATCCGTCGACCTCCGTCAGCTCGCCGGGTTCGGTCACGTCCGGACGTCGTCGGGTCGCGTGACGATGACGCACGTCGCCGGCAACCTTCGCGTCGAGACGACGACGGGCAGCGTCATGGGCACCGCGATGCTCGCGGAACGCGCCGAGGTCAAGACCGAGGGCGGCGATATCGATTGGGGCTTCGGGGGTCTGGCCGGCGGTCCGTATCGCTTTACGAGCGGCACCGGCAACGTGCACGTCACTCTCGACGGGCGTCAGGCGGCGACCATCGACGCGCAAAGCAGGCGAGGTTCGGTGATCAACCGCTTCGCGCGGACGGCGAGTATCCGATTCCGATCGCAACACGCCATGTCGATGAGCCTTGCGGGCGGCGGCCCCGAGATCACGGCCGCCAGTGAAAGCGGCGTCGTCGAAGTCGGTCCGCGCCAACCGTAGGCGGCCTACGGGAGTCGTTCGCCCCGTCCAGAATCCAGCGATTCATGCAGGCGTTCAGCCCGTCCACGGGATCGGTCGACGTCGCCGGCGGCGCGCGCGCGCGTTATCTCGAAGCCGGCACCGGTCCGCCGCTCCTGTTGCTTCACGGCCTCGGTCAATCGTCGACGGCGTGGCGGCGTGTCATGCCTGCGTTTGCGTCGCGCCATCGGACGATCGCGCTCGACCTTCCGGGTTTCGGCGAGAGCCCCGCACCCGACTCGCAGCCGTACGGCGGCCCTGAATATTTCTCGAAAGTCGTGGAAGCGACGACGTCCGCGCTCGGCCTCGGCTCGCTCGATGCGATCGGCCACTCCGCCGGCGGGCTCGCGCTCATGCTCGATGCGCTCCGCTCGCCGCAACGATATCGCCGCATCGTTCTTGTCGATCCGGTCGGATTCACGCCGATGCCGAACAACTTGCTCGGCACGGCGGCGGCGTCGCTCGTGCGCCTCTTCGTCGGCATCCCGCGCACGAAGGCGATGACGCGCGCTCTGTATTCGACGGCGTTCTTCGACTCGTCGCGCGTCGACGATGAGACGGTCGACGAGCTCGCACGCCGGCATTCCGATCCGAGGGCAAAGCGCATCGCCCGCCACACGTTCACGAAGTTCTTCGACTATTGCCGTCGGCTCGAGCCGTTCCACGAGCGCCTCGCGTCGCTCGACGTTCCGATTCTCGCGATCTGGGGCCAGGAAGATCGCTTGTTTCCGGCGAGCGACGCCGCGTCGCTCGCGCGCGTGCTGCCGCGCGCCCGCCTCGAGATCTTCGAGCAATGCGGGCATTGTCCGCAGATCGAGCAGCCGGAACGCTTCGTCAGCGCCGTCGAGGAGTTCTTGTCGGCCTCGTGATCGCGCGCGCTTTCGCCGGAGCTTGTATCATCGCGATCGCGAGTTGCACGCTTGCGGTCGCGGGTGCTCCGGCACCGACACCGACCGCAGCGCCTACGCCGACGCCCGCACCGACCGAAACCCCGACTCCGACCTTGACACAGCTTCCACCGCCACCCGCACCGCCGCCCGATGCCCAGGCGATCTCGCCGACGACTGCGCCGATCGGCGTCGTCAGCCCGCGCCCCTCGCCGACGCTCGCACCGTCGTTCTGGCTCGGCGACGCCGGCTCGTCGACGGTGCCGCTCGCGATGCATGGCGGCCGGCCGTTCGTCCCTGTCGTGCTCGACGGGGTCCGTCGCGACTTCTTATTGAGCAGCCTTCGCCAGACGACGATCGATGATTCCATCCCGGTCAACCGCGGTGGCGACGTGCCTTCGATCCGGACCCTCCAGATCGGCGCCGTCCGCTTCGTCGGATTGAAAGTCGCTACTGCGAGGATCGGGCCGTTCGCGCAAGCGTATCTCGGGTCGAGCGCGACCGGAATACTCGGCACAGATCTGTTCGCGCACTACCCGGTGACTATCGACTACGCGAACGCGAGCATGACGATCTATCGCGACGAGGTCGCCGCCGCGGCGGCGCGGCTCGCTGGGGCGATGTCGATACCGCTTGCCCTCGTCGACGGTATGCCGACCGTGGCGTGCGGGATCGACGGCAAGAACGAGCCGCCGTGTTTCATCGACGTCTACGCGGACGAAGACGTCGCGCTTTGGGGCGGCACCGGTTCCGATGTCAGCCGACGGTCGATCGGCATCCGCGATGCCGAGCCGGATCACGAGATGAACGGAACGGTCGAACGCGCGCGGACGATGTCGATCGGAGCGATGTCGATCGCGGGGCCGCTCGTCGATAGGATGAGCGCGAGCGAGCAGGCAGTGCCGAGCTCGGCAGTCCGGGCGGTCATCGGCAGCGGCCTTCTTTCGCGTTTCGCCGTGACGGTCGACGAGATCGGTGGTACGCTCACCCTCGTGCCGAGCGCCGTCGCGGTGACGAATGCGGCGCCGTCGCCGTTCGACGGCAGTGGGTTATGGATTATCTGGCGCGACGGTCAAGTGGTCGTGCGCAGCATCGTGCCGCTCTCGCCGGCGGATCGCGTCGGGCTTCGTGCGGGTGACATCATCCTCACGATCGACGGTAAGACGCCGCCCGATCTCGATTCGGCGGTGCGGTCGTTCGATCGGCCGACGGGGACAAAGGTGGCGCTCGCCTATCAACGGCGCAAGACGAGAAAGGACATCGTGCTCACGCTGAGGTCGCTCATCTGATGGTTCGGGCATGGTGAGGCTGCGCGACATGTCGCACGTCCGCATCGACCGCGTCGAGTT
>JANWLL010000015.1 GCA_025450855.1 Vulcanimicrobiia bacterium | reverse complement strand
GCTCCCTCGTTAATGCTGGGAATCGGCTGTGAGCTCTAGTGCGCCGCGCAGGGAACCGCCGCTTTTCTCGAGGGCCGCCTTCGCGCGCCCTGCGTCGACGCCGCGAGCAAGCATGTACGCCGCGATCTTCACGCGGCCGCCACTTTCATCCAGCGCTCTTGCCGCGTCTTCTACAGATGCGCCGGACGCGAGCTGCGTCAAACGCAGCGCTCGTGCGCGCAGCTTGCGATTCGTCGGCGCGACGTCGACCATGAGATTTCGATACACCTTGCCGAGACGCACCATGACGGCCGTGCTGAGCGCCGTGAGCGCCATCTTCTGCGCCACCGCGGCTTTCATCCGCGTCGATCCCGTGAGCGCCTCGGCCCCGGTCTCGAGCACGATGGCAATAGTCACGGCTCGCGCGAGGGCACCGCGCGGATCGCATGTGATGCCGATGGTGAGAGCGCCGCTCGAGGCGCTTGCTTCGATCGCGGCGATGACATACGGCGCTGATCCGCTTGCGGACAGACCGAGCGCGACGTCCGACGGCCCGATGCGCGAAGCGGCGACCTCGGCGCGCCCGGCTTCCGCATCATCTTCAGCGCCTTCGACGGCGCGCGTCAAGGCCGCCTCGCCTCCGGCGATGTGCGCGACGACGAGCGAGGGATCGGTGGAGAACGTCGGAGGGAGCTCGGCCGCGTCGAGCACGCCGAGCCTTCCGCTCGTGCCTGCGCCGAAATAGTGGAGCCGGCCGCCGCCTTGCAGGCATGAAGCGACCGCATCGACGGCGGCGCTCAGCGGGTCGAGAGCGCGTTCGACCGCGGCCGCAGCAAGCCGATCCTCGGCATTGATGCGCGCGAGCAGAGCGCGCGTGTCAAGCGCGTCGAGATCTGCGGTCGACGGATTCGCCGCTTCGGTAGGCGGCAGTTCGTCCATTCGCTCCAGCGTACGATGGGTGAGCGTCGCTCACCCCCGTACGCCGGCCTTAGGGTCTAGTGAAGCGGGGCGAGTTTGATCGAGGTAGCGCCGAGCGCTTGCGCGACATCGTAGAACGCCTGGTTGCTGATCTCGTGGTATTGCAGATCGGCCTTCTTGCCGTATGCAGCGTTCGCGTCGATGTCGTCCATCACTTGGACGTGGATCGCGTGCGACACGGCCTTGTCGAGCAGGAACTCGATCTGGAACGTGCCGTCGGGAGCCGTACCCGCTTTGGCGAGCGTCGTCGCGAGCGCTTTGCCCGTCATCTTCGGATCCGCAGCCGGAAGCTTGACGCCCTTGGCGGTCGCGATCTTCAGCGCGTCGCCGACCGCGAAGTCGAACGTCTTCAGCCATTGCGCGACATTCGCCGCGCCGTACTGTCCGGAAAGCTTCTTCACTTCTGCTCCGACCGTCGCTGCGCCGAGCATCGACGTGAGCGCCTTAGCGGTCGAGTAATACTCCGGTCCGCCGCCGGCTGCGACGAGCGCCGCGGTGACCGTCAAAGCTGGCGCGCCCGAGTAGATCGGTCCGCCGTAGCGGCTCATCATCTTGCCGCCCACGACCGTATCCTTGCCCATGTCGCGCGGCGCGGCCATCGAACCACCGGCCATAGAGCCGCCGGCCATCGAGCCACCGCCGGCCGCAGTAGTCGGGGCCTCGGTCGCCGACGACGAGCTGCCGCCGCCGCTCGATGTGCAGGCTGCGACCGTCGCCGCGATGCCTGCTGCTAATGAAATTCCGACGAGAACGCGGGTGAACTGTTTGAACATCGCTCCTCCTCATATCGCCCAGCGGGGAGACGTGGCAAACGCCCCGCTTCCATCTATATACGTGGCAAAGCGCCGCGCGGATTGGACGGAGCGCACAAATTCGGACCGCGAACGCCTATCCCCCTGCCTGCGACGGCTTCTGCCCCCAAATGCGGGTCATGAGACTGCGATAATTCTCGCCCGGCGTGATATTCCCGAGAACTGCCGCTCGCGCCGCTCCGGTAGTCGCCGGCAGATGGTTGACGGCGCCCGCGATCGCTTCGCACGCCAACACGGCGAACGCTGCCGCCTCCTTCGCGTCTGCCGCGATCCCATGCGAATCCGACCGTTCGACCCGCGCATGCGCCGGAGGCTTCCCGACCGACGCTTGAAGCATATCCATAAGCGTCCGATTGTGGACGCCGCCGCCCGAAACGATGATGCGGCGGCACTGTGCCGGAATCGCAGCGGCGATCGTCCGGGCTGTCAGCACGGTGACGGTCGCGATGACGTCGTCGGGATGAAGGCCAAGCTGTCGGCCTCGCTCCCACACGTGCGCCGCGTACGCCGCGCCGTATCGCTCGCGACCGGTCGATTTCGGCGCCGGCCGGTTGAAATAGCTATCGTCGAGCAGTTCATCGAGCAAGGCATGCGCCGGGGTGCCCCGCGCCGCGGATGCGCCGTCGCGATCGAAGCTGGCGCCGCCGCCGCTTGCGAGTCGGACGCACGCGTCGATGACCATGTTCCCCGGCCCGGTGTCGAACGCGCGTATCGCCTCTCGACCGCACCGCGCTTCATCCGGGAGCAATGTGACGTTCGCGATGCCGCCGATGTTGAGCGCCGCGCGATACTCGCCCGGATCCGCGAACAGCACCGCGTCGACGAACGGTACGAGCGGCGCTCCTTGCCCGCCCAGCGCGACATCGGTGACTCGGAAGTCGGCGACGCACGTGACGCCGGTACGCGACGCGACGATCGCGCTTTCGCCGATCTGGATCGTCACGCCGGTCTCGGGCGAGTGGTACATCGTGTGGCCGTGCGATCCAATGACATCGATGCTGCCGAGCTCGAGCCCCCATCGGCGCGAAGCCTCGATCGTCGCGACGGCGAACGCTTCGCCGACGGCGACGTTCAATTCGCCGAGCTGGACGATCGTCGTGGCCGCCGACGACGATGACGACAGCAGACGTTCCCGCAGCGCCGGTCCGTATGGGAGCGTTGCGAAGTGGAGCATGCGTATGCCGAGCTTGCCGTTAGCGCTCTCATGCTCGACTTCGACCGCTGCGACGTCGATGCCGTCGGCCGACGTCCCCGACATGAGGCCGATCGCGCGTATCACGCCGTGCCCAAGCGTTCGACGTCCTCGACGACCGCATCGTGCACAGCCCCGCGCAGCTCGAACACCGGCTGCGGATCACGCGTGAAGTAGACGCGGTTCGTGAGCAGTGCGACCGTTACGCCCCGATCAGGATCGACCCACAGCGACGTGCCCGTGTACCCGGTGTGGCCGAACGATCGCGGTCCGAAAAGCGAGCCGCACGACTGGCGCTGATCCGTGCGCAGCGCCCACGCGAGGCCACGGCGCTCGTCGGCGCTGCGCGCCCACTCGCGCGTCGCGGAGAGCGACGTGTGGCGAGTTAGCGCGCGACCGCCGGAAGCGAGGCCGCCGTCGCGATATGCCTCGCCGAGGTCGGCGACCGTCGCCGCGCGCGCGAATAGCCCGGCGTGCGCGGACACGCCGCCCATCGCCCAGCAGTTCTCATCGTGGACCTCGCCCTGGAGCAGCCGGCCGCGCCACGAGTCGCGCTCGGTGCACGCGATACGGCTTCGCACGTCGAGGGGCGGATTGAAGCCGGCGTCAACCGCGCGCAGCGGCTCGAGAACACGCTCGGTGACGATCTCGGATAACGATCGAGATGTCAGTCGCTCGATCGCGGTGCCGACGAGCATGAAGCCGAGGTCGCTGTACGCGACGGTCGAGCCCGGCATCGACGTCAACGGCGTCGCGCACACGCGGGCGATGACCGCGGCGCCCGCGACTTCGTCGCGGAAGCTGACGTGTGCCGGAAGACCCGATGTATGCGAAAGGAGATGGCGAAACGTGACGGACTTCCTGCGCGCGTCGTGGCCGCCGAATTCCGGGATGAGCGAGACGATCGAATCGTCGAGCGCGAAACGACGCTCGTCGAAAAGCGAGAGCAGCGCGGTGCCGGCGAATATCTTCGTCAGCGACGCGAGATCGAATGGCGTCTCCGTGACGACCGGATGGCCTCCGGGCGTGACGACGCCGAAGGGCAGATCCGCCACGACCTTGCCGTCGATGCGGACGTGGAGGACTGCCGCGGTGCAGACGCGGCCGAGGGCGGATTCGATGACCGCAGCGGATCTCGCGAGCGATGTACGCGCGGAGCGAGCGCCGGCCGTCTTGCTCACGAGACCGCCGATGACGGCGCGGCCTGCGCGGCGAGCGAAACGGGAAGTCTGCCGTTGGGTTGGCACTTGCCCAGCAGCACGTCCGCAACGGCTTCGACGGTCGCAGGGTCGTCGCCGTACGCAGCGATCACGGCCGCTTGCGGTGGCGCGATCGACGCATCGTACGGTTCGCGCGCCGCGACCACGACGAGTGGCTTGCCCGCCTGTGCGAGTTCGCCGACCGCCTGCGCTTGGAGCGGATGCGCCCACGCGCGTCGAGTCACCGCGACGATAATGGTCGCAGACGCAGCCGCCATCAACAACTGCTTGTACTCGTGCCCGGCAGGATCGAGCGTACGGATCTGCTCCTCCACGCGCGCCGGACTGCGTTTGTCGAGCAGCGCGCCGAGCGACGTCTGATGATTACCCGCGCCCTCGACCGGCGACGGGCTTGCGCCGGCGAACTCGGCGACGAAGATATTGTCGCCGTCATGGAGCGCGAAAGGCACGATCGAGTCCGGATCGCGGACGAGCGTGATCGCGCGCCGTGCGGCTTGAAGCGCGACGTCGCGATGATCCGCGCTTCCGATCGATGCGAGCGGTGGCCGCGCATCCGCTGCGAGCCCACGCTTTCGCAGGGCTTCTATGCGCTCGAGGCTACACTCGGCCTGATTCGCATCGAGGCGCCCGATGCGAATGGCATCGCGGATCGCAGCGACCGCTTCCATCGCCGCCGGAATCGACGACGAGTACGTGACGAGATCGGCGCCTGCGGCTAGCGCGAGCACCGCCGCTTCGCCGGCGGGATAGCGCGAGGCGATCGCTTCCATCTGCATGCAATCGGTACAGATGACGCCGTCGTAGCCGAGCTCATCGCGCAGGAGACCCGTGATGGCGGCGCGCGAGAGCGTCGCTGGAACGCTCGCGGCATCGATGAGCGGCAGCGCGACGTGCGCGGTCATGATGACGTCGACGCGGGCGGCGATCGCGGCTCGGAACGGCTCGAATTCTACGGATCGTAGTCGATCGAGCCCGGCCTCGATGACCGGCAGATCCTTGTGCGAATCGACCGAGGCGTCACCGTGACCTGGGAAATGTTTCGCCGTCGCGGCGATCCGTGAATCATGCAGGCCCTCGACGGCGGCGCTGACGAGCGCACGAGCGATCGGCGCTTCGCCGAATGAGCGGGTGCCGATGACGGGGTTGAGCGGATTCGTGTTCGCGTCGGCGACGGGTGCGAAATCGAGCGTGACGCCGAGAGCGCCGATCTCCTCGCCGATGCTTGCGTAGACCGCTCGCGCGATAGCCGGATCGCCGCCCGCTCCGAGCGCCATCGCCGACGGCATGAGCGTGCCGATGCGGCCGATGCGGGATACCGTTCCGCCTTCTTCATCGATCGCGACGATGAGCGGCGGTCGGCCGGCCTTGCGAGCGGCCGATTGAAGGTCGTCGACGAGCGAGCGTGCCTGCTGCGCGTCGACGATGTTCCGCGCGAAGAGCGCGACCCCGCCGAGTCCGCTCAAGAAATCGAGCGGTGCTTCCGTCCCCGCCGTCGCCTCGAAACCGGCGAGGACGAGACCTGCCGCCCGCTCGGCGATGGCAGATGCGTTCAACTTGACGCCACCATGACGGCACGGCTTTCGCCTCGATGAACGCCTAGCCTGTGGTAGCGGTGGAGCTGTGGCGGTCGAGCTTTAGCTCGACCGGCGCGGCCTTACCGTGCGATAGTGCGGTATGCCGAGCGCAGCGCGTCAGCGGACGACGATCGACTCGGCCGTCATGACGCCGCCGATGACGGAACCTCGGACGTGCACGTGCATGCCCGGGCGCAGGTCTGCGATACTTCCCTGTTGGCCACCGAGCTCGACCGACGTCGTCGGCGTGAGCGTGATGCTCGTGGCGGTGCGCTTCACCCGGACGACGATGACGTTCGCCGTATAGTCGACGGAGTCGATCTTACCGGCGACCGAAAACGCCTGCGCCGAGCCGCCCAGATCGGACGACGCGCTAGAAGCCGAGGGCTTCGGCGCGGCGGTCGACGCGACGGGGCTGACGAGCGCCGGCAGCGCCAGGGCGACGATGATTGCGAAAAAGCGAGTACGTGCGTTCATATCCATCTAGCTGAACGGATAGAGGGAGCAAAGCGTTTCACCTAGTCGAGCCCTATATCCCACATCGCCTGGACGTCCTTGCGGGAGTAGCAGCGGAACGCGACGAGCGTCTGGGTCGAGACGATGCCTTCGAACGCCGCGAGGCGGCCGGTCACGAGCTCGTCGAGGTCGTCGTGGCGCTTGACGCGGATCACAGCGACGAGGTCGTAGGGGCCGGCGACGCTGTAGACCTCGCCGACCGACGGCACGTCGAGCAGCGCGTTCGCCACCGATTGCACTTTACCGCGCGCGACGGTCATGAGGACTATCGCCGTCACCATCTGCCGTTCATCCTCACATGACGAAGTCGATGTCGAGCACCGGGGGCACGATGCCTGCGTCGGCGCCGAGCTGTAGGAAAAGGCGGATGCTCTTGCGACCGTCGTCGCCGAGGTCGACCGTCCTGCGGTTGACGTACATGCCGACGAACGTGTCCGCCGTCGACGTCTCCATGCCGCGCGCGTAGCGGAGCGCCCAGCGCAGCGCATCTTCACGATGCGCGAGCCCGAACTCGATGCTCTCGCGCAGCTGACGCGATGCGTCGCGCTTCACGTCGTCGGGCAGCGCTCGACGGATCGTGTTGACGCCGAGCGGCAGGGGCAGACCGTGCCGTTCCCACCACCACGCGCCGAGATTGACGACCGCCCGCAGTCCGAGCGCGCCGTGCGTCAGTTGACCTTCGTGGATGAGCAAGCCGAATTCGTGTTCGCCGGCCGCTACCGATTCCATGATCTTGTCGAACGGCATGACGACCGGCTCGAAGTCGCCGACGCAGAGGCGCAGCGCGAGGTACGCGCTCGTCATGAGTCCGGGAACGGCGATGCGTTTGCCGCGAAGATCTGCGGGCGACGCCGGTCCGCGCGCGACGACCATCGGTCCGTAGTCGCGTTCTCCCATCGATGCGCCGTGATTGAGGATCGCGTATTTGTCGGCGACGTACGCGTATGCGTGCACCGAGATCGCGGTCGTGTCGAGGCGTCCTTCTTTCGCCCACTCGTTGAGCGTTTGGATATCTTTGAGGATATGCTCGTATTCGAGGCCGCCGGTCTGGACGTTCCCGCTCGCGAGGCCGTAGAACATGAATGCATCGTCGGAATCGGGAGAGTGGCCGAGCGTCAGCGTGCGCGTCGTCGTCGTCATGCGCGTCCTCATTCGCGCAGGAGTCGTTTTTCCTTGCCCGCAAATAAATGGAAGTCATGGAAACGAATGCATCTGATGCGGCGGCGACGCCGGCAGCAGCGGTCACCGAGGAGCGCGTCCGAGAGGAGCTCAAGGGCGTCGTCGATCCCGAGATCGGTCTCGACGTCATCAACCTCGGCCTCATCTACGACGTGAAGGTCGACGGCGATGCCGTTTCGGTCCTCATGACGCTGACCTCGCCCGGCTGCCCCGTCGCGGGCATGTTCATCGCGAACGTCAAGAATGCGGTCGAAGCGATCCCGGGCGTCGGATCGTGCAGCGTCGACCTCACTTTCACCCCGCCATGGGATCCCCGCTCGCACGCCTCCGAGGAAGCGAAGATGATGCTGGGGATCTACTATTAGCGGCGCAGCCCTTTCGGTCTCCCGCCTCACCAAACGTTACGGCCCGATGACCGCCGTCGACGACCTATCGTTCGACGTCGCGCGGGGCGAGTTTTTCGGTTTTCTGGGGCCGAACGGGGCCGGCAAGACGACGACGATCAACGCGATCGTCGGATTGGCGACATTCCAGTCGGGCTCGATCGAGGTCTTCGGTCACGATGTCGTCCGTGATTTCAGGGCCGCGCGCGCGCGCATCGGGCTCTCGCCGCAAGAGTTCAACTTCGACCGCTATCTGACCGTCGAAGAGATCCTCCTCTATCAGGGCGGCTACTACGGTATGCGCATGCCGCAAGCGCGGGCGCGCGCGAACGAGCTGCTCGAGCGCTTCGAGCTGACCGACAAGCGCCGCGTCGTGCCGCTCATGCTCTCCGGCGGCATGAAGAGGCGTCTCTCTCTCGCGCGCGCGCTCATGCACGAGCCGCAGCTCCTCATCCTCGACGAGCCGACGGCCGGCATGGACGTCGAGCTCCGCCTCGAGCTGTGGGAGTTCTTGCGCAACATCAACGCCGGCGGGATGACGATCGTGATGACCTCGCACTATCTCGAAGAAGTCGAGATGCTGTGCAACCGCATCGGCATCATCAACGAAGGCAAGCTCGTCACGCTCGAGGAGAAGTCGACGCTCATCGCGAGCCACGGCGACGCGTCGCTCCAAGACGTCTTCCTCGAACTCGTCGGACGGCGGACGCGTGTCTAACTTCGTCGGCCTGTGGGCGCTCGTCCGCCGCGAGATGAAGCGGACGATGATGGTCATCAACCAAGTCATCTGGCCGCCGCTCATAACGACGGTATTGTACATCTACGTCTTCGGTTTCTCGCTCGGTCCCCGGATCAAAGACGTCGGCGGGGTGCCGTACGTCGAGTTCCTCCTGCCCGGGCTGGTCATGTTCAACGTCATCACCTCGTCCTACGACGAGACCTCGTCATCGATGTTCCAACAGCGCTTCATGAACTCCATCCAGGAACTGCTCATCGCGCCGCTGTCGTACGTCGAGATCCTCGTCGGCTTTCTCGCCGGGAGCGTATTGCGCGGGGTGGTCATCGGCACGTTGGTCATGCTGCTCGGCTTCGGGCTCGTCCACTTCGTGCCGCGCGACGTCGGCACGTATCTCTATTTCATGGTGGTGACGTCGCTGCTCTTCTCCTCGTGCGGCCTCATCGCCGGGCTGCTCGGCAAGACGTTTGACAATCTCGCGATCATCAACACGTTCGTCATCTCGCCCCTGACGTTCATCGGTGGCATCTTCTCGAGCTCGTCGATGCTGCCGCCCGCGCTCGCGAAGATCGCGAACCTCAATCCGATGGTCTACATGATCGACGGTTTTCGCTACTCGTACACCGGCGGCGTCGAATATGGGCTTTTCGTCGACGGACTCGTCGTGCTCGTGCTCGCGCTCGCCGCGCTCGCGGCCGCTTTCATCATGATGCAGCGCGGCGTCAACCTGCGCGTCTAGTTGAGCGTCTTGCTCTTCGACGTGAGGACGGTGAGCGGGCGCCCCTCGAACGCTTCGACCTGCTTGCGCCGCTCTTCGGACATCGGCATAGAGCGGTTCTTCTTCGTGTCGAACATGACGGCCGCGGTGAAGACCTCGGTGAGCAGTTTGCCCGTCTTCGCGTCCGTGATCTCGTGCTCCATGAGCCAGCTCGAACGGCGAAGTTCGGTGACGCGGACGCCGACGAGAAGTTCGTCGCCGAGATGCGCCGGCGCGTGATAGCGCGCGCTGAGCTCGGCGAGGACGAAGTCGAAGTCCGCGACGTCCGTGATCCCCGTGATCATCTGCCAGTACTCGTTGCGCGCCGCCTCGGCGTACGTCAAGTAGACGGCGTGGTTGACGTGGCGCATGCCATCGAGGTCGCGGAAGATGACCTTGAAAGGACGTACGTACTTGAAGCGGCTCTCGCTCACGTGAAGCTCCCGTGGGTCTAAAAGACGGCGGCGCCGCGAGCTCTAGAGCCCGCAGGTCACGGGCGCTTCGTCGGCCTCCTCGTCATCGCCTCGATAGTCGCGACCGCCGCCTGCGCGCCTTGTCGCAGCCGGACGTCCTCGGTGGTCTTCGCAAACCGTTCGAGCGCCGGGATGGCCTTTGGGTCCGCGCGCTGGCCGAGCGCCCGGAACAGCGCGAAATTCGTCCGAAAGTTGGGATCGCCGAGGAGGCTCGTGAGGAACGCGGTCACATGCTCGTCACCTTTTCCGATGCTCCCGAGCGCTCCGATCGCGGCGTTGCGCGACGCCTGCGGCGCCCCGTACGTCGCATAACGCTCCTCTAGAGCGATCGCGCCGTTCTTCTCGACGATCGCGTAGCCGTGCAACGCGGCCGATGCGATCACGCGGTTGTTCGACGGCTCGGTCAGCGCGCGCGCGAGGATCGCTGAGATGTCCGGCGCGTCGTATTGGGCGAGCGTCGTGACCGACGCCGCCGTCGTCGCGTACGAGGGGTCGGATGCCGCGAGCCGCGCGAGATCGGCAACCGTCTGCGGATCGCTCTTGAAATCGCTCAACGCTGCCGCAGCGGCGCTTCGCACGTGTGCGCTAGGGTCGTCGAGCGCGCGGCGCAACGCGTCGTGCGCGCGCGTGTCGGGCGCGAGGTTGTCGAGCGAGTCGACGATAGCCGCGCGTGCATCGTCGAAGCGTTCGTGCTCGAGGAACCAGCTTGCGCCGGCGATCTGCGCGGCGCTCGGTTTGCGGATCGCGATGAGCTTTTGCGCCGCTTCGAGCCGGTCGAGCACCGATGAAGCGTGACGCATCTGGTATTCGAGTTCGGGGTCGGACTTCTTGAACGTCACCTTCGATAAGATATTGTGACCCGGGTCGAAGAGCACCATCGCGGGCGCTGACGCGCTCGGGATGTCGAACGTCTTCGTACGCGAGTCGTCGTTGACGGTCGTCGTCGCCGACTTGCCATCCGCCGTCTGTGTCTCGATCGCGATCGGCATCGTGAAGACTGCCGCTGTGTTCCACGCCGTCGATTGCGTTTGATCGACGGTCAAGTGGATGACGTGCGCGGCCTCGTCGTAAGCGTACGACACCGTGTATTCCGGGAACCCGGCCTTGTAGAGCCATTCGTCGACGAACCAATGGAGATCTTGACCCGTCGTGCGCTCGACCGATGCCTCCCACTCTTGCGTGTTCGCGCTCTTCGTCGCGTATTCGCGCAAGAAAGCGGTCTGCGACTTGCGGTATTCGTCGGTGCCGAGGACCGTACGGAGCATGTGGAGGACGAGTCCGGCCTTTGAGTAGCCATCCGCGTCGAAGAGGTCGATCGGATCGCCGTAGACCTCGGTGACGATCGGGTGACGCACGCGCACGTCCTCATTGAAGACGTCGTCCATCATGCCTTGACGGTCCATGTCGAAGGCATCTTCGCCATGCGCGTGCCCGCGGTAGAGCGCTTCGTAGTACGTCGCGTAGCCTTCGTTGAGCCAGACCTGGCCCCAGTCTTGCATCGTCTCGAGGTCGCCCCACCACTGGTGTGCTAGCTCGTGCGCGACGAGGCCCTCACTATCGCCGTCGAGTTCCGCGCGACGATCGTGGAGCGTCGTCGACGTCTGCGTCGTCGCCGACATGTTCTCCATGCCGCCGTACGTGAAGTCGACGACGGCGGACTGCGCGTACTTCTCGTACGGGAACGGGTAGTCGTTGAACTGCTGGAAGAACGCGATCATGTCGGGCGTCGCTCGGAAGTCGTAGGCGACCTTGGCCCGGTCGGCCGGCGGCGCGTAGTACGTCACCGGCAGTTTGCCGAGACGGTCGGTCCATTGCGCGAACGTACCTGCGACGATCGAGATGAGGTAGGTCGAGTGCGGCACCGACTCGATCCAGTCGTACGTCACGGTCTTCTTGGAGGTGTTGTGTATGACGTGCGCGAGGCGGCCGTTGCTGACGACCGTCTGCCCCTCCGGCACGCTGACGATCGTCTCGCTCGTCGCCTTTTCGTCGGGCCAATCGTAGGTCGGGAACCAGAAATGGTTGTCGACCATCTCGCCTTGCGACCAGACCTCCCACGGCCTATCGGGATAGTAGCTGTCGGGGCGCACGAAATAGACGCCCTTCGTCGGATGCGTCGTATATCTCGTCTCGACGGCGATGGTCGTGCCGACGACTGCGGGTTTCGGTAAGAAGACGCGGAGCGTCTCACCGAAGGTCTGATAACGTAGCTCTTGACCGTCGGGATCGCCAACGAAACTGTAATGAAGGTCTGCGGAGTCGAAGTCGACGTACGTCGTCGACGGGTGGATCGTCGTGATCGTGTTCGTGACGTCGCCAAAAACCGCGCCCGCGCGCTCGTCGAACGATGCGATGATCTTGACGTTGTCGAGCCGATACTCGTGGTAGCGCGGCGGATGATAGTAGGCGTGTCCGCCGCCGAACGCGGTGCGATGGTCCATTGACGTTGAGGGAGCGGCGTTTGCGGATGTCGCGACGGACGCGCAGAGGCACGCCGCCGCCAAGATGATGACGCGTATTTTCATGCGTTTGGTCTACGCGTCTGCGCTTTGCTCGGCCTCCCATAACTCGCTGTACGATAAATGTAGTAGGCCGAGCGAGGCTCGGCGTGTAGCGGTCGAGCTTCAGCTCGACCGCCGCGGCCGAGCCCGTGCAGGTACTCGAATCGAATGGAAAAAATCGCGCTGGCATGAGCACAGATGCGGTCTCGCTCGCGCCGCCTAGCCGCACTGCCGCGTGGGCACTCGTCCAGGAACACGTGCGCGAAGACGGGCTGCGCCGCCACATGCTCGCGGTCGAGTGCGTCATGCGCGCCTACGCGCGCAAGCTCGGCGAAGACGAGGACCGTTGGGGCGTCACAGGACTGCTCCACGACTTCGATTGGGAGATCCACCCGAACGTCGAGCAGCATCCCGAAGAAGGCTGTAAGATGCTCGAGGCGGCCGGTTGGCCCGCTGACATCGTGCGCGCGGTCCGAGGTCACGCTTCGTATCTGAACGTGCCGCGCGACACGCAGATGGCGAAAGCGCTCTTCGCCTGCGACGAGCT
>JANWLL010000014.1 GCA_025450855.1 Vulcanimicrobiia bacterium | reverse complement strand
GGACGGGAGCGTACTCGCCGGCGGCGAGCGGCTGGGCGGCGAACCGTATGACCGCGGCAATTTCGTCGAACCGACGATCGCCGAGCTGCCGCTCGATCACGAGATCTTCCGCAACGAATTGTTCTTGCCGTTCTTGGCGCTCGCACGCGTCGACTCGTTCGACCAGGCGCTCGCGGAGAGCAACCGCGTGCCGCTCGGCCTCACCGGCGGACTGTTCTCCAAGGACGACGCGCAGGTCGATCGCTTCTTCGACGAGATGCAAGCCGGCGTGCTGTACGTGAATCGGCGCACCGGCGCGACGACCGGCGCGTGGCCGGGCGTCCAATCGTTCTGCGGTTGGAAGGGTTCGGGCATCACGGGCAAAGGCGGCTGCGGTCCGTTCTACGTGCAGCAATATATGCGCGAACAGTCGCGCACCCGGATGACGTAGCGCGGAGCAACGCTCCGCGATACGATTGGGGGAGCGGTCGAGATTCATCTCGACCGGAAAAACGCCGAAAAAACCGTCAACGGCGAGCGTGCGCGCATGCGCGCGCTCACGCTTCGTTCGGAGCGCCGCGAAGGTCAGCCGCGAACGCGGCCGGAAACAAACAAGACGACCCTTTTGCCCATCTGCTTGGAAGAGCGCCGCCACAGCGCGTCGCCGCATGAGAACATGAAGAACTATCCGCACATCGTCGTCACGCCGCCCGGACCGAAGGCGCGCACCATCATCGAACAAGACGCGCGCTACGCGTCGACGTCGTACATCAAAGAGTATCCGCTGGTCGCCGCTCGCGGCGAGGGTGCGATGATCGAAGATGTCGACGGTAACCGCTACCTCGATTGCATGGCGGGCATCGCCGTGTCGTCGACCGGCTACGCGCATCCGTCGGTCGTCGCCGCCGCGAAAGCGCAGCTCGACAAGTTCTCGCACATGTGCGCGACGGACTTCTACTATCCCGTGTTCGCGCAGCTGTGCGAGCGGCTGTCGAAGCTCGCGCCCGGCGCCGAGCCGAAGCGCGTCTTCTTGACGAACTCTGGCACGGAAGCGGTCGAAGGCGCGATCAAGCTCGCCCGCAGCCACACGAAGCGGCAGAACATCATCGCGTTCGAAGGCGCTTTCCACGGGCGGAGCATGGGCGCGATCTCGCTCGGCTCGAGCAAGGTGAAATACCGCCGCCACTTCGGTCCGCTGCTCCCCGGCGTCTACCATCTCCCGTACGGCAACCCGTATCGCGACGTCGACTACGTCACGCCGGCGAAGAACTTGTTTCGCGAGCGCGTCGGCGAGGACGAGATCGCGGCCGTCATCGTCGAGCCGATACTCGGCGAAGGCGGATACGTCATCCCGCCGCGCGCGTTCTTGCAATATTGGCGCGACTTCTGCGACGAACACGGCGCCGTGCTCATCTACGACGAAGTGCAATCGGGCGTCGGCCGTACGGGCAACATGTTCGCCGCGCAAACGCTCGGCGTTCTCCCGGACGTCTATCTGCTCGCGAAGGGGCTCGGTTCGGGATTGCCCATCGGCGCGATCATCGCCAAAGAGTCGGTCATGTCGTGGGGCCACGGCAGCCACGGCAGCACGTTCGGGGGCAATCCCGTGGCGTGCGCCGCAGCGCTGGCGACACTCGATCTCGTCGAGAACGGGCTCATGCAGAACGCAACGCGCGTCGGCGGGCTCTTGCTCGACGGTCTGCGCTCGCTCGCCCGCAAGCACGACATCATCGGCGATGTCCGCGGCGTCGGGCTCATGATCGGCGTCGAGTTCGTCTCCGATCGCGCGACGAAAGAACACCTCCACGGCATCGTGCCGGAGATCGAGCTCGCGGCTTTCCGAAGAGGGCTGCTGCTCCTCGGCTGCGGCCAGAGCACGATCCGCATCGCGCCGCCGCTCGTCATCGACGAAGAAGACGCGGCGATCGCCTTGCGCATCTTCGATGAAGTCCTTGCGGAGCTCCGAGTGCCCGCTTGAAGCCCGCCGGCTCGAAAGTCGTCACCTCGAAAGTCGTCACCATGAAGGACGCCGTCGCGCGCCTCGTACGTGACGGCGACGTCGTGGTCATCGAGGGTTTCACCCACCTCATCTGCTTCGCGGCGGCGCACGAGATCATCCGTCAGCGCCGCAAGGACCTGACGATCTGCCGCTTGACGCCCGATCTCGTCTACGACCAGCTCATCGCCGCCGGCTGCGCACGGAAGCTCGTCTTCTCGTGGGCCGGCAATCCGGGCGTCGGCTCGCTTCACGCGCTGCGACGCGCGATCGAGAAGGGCGTGCCGGTGCCGCTCGAGATCGAAGAGTACTCGCACTTCGGCATGGTCGCGCGCTTCAGTGCCGGTGCGGCGAAACTGCCGTTTTGGCCGCTGTCGGATTACCGCGGCAGTGATCTGCCCGCTGTCAATCCGCTCATCAGGACCGTACGCTGCCCGTACACCGATGTCGAGCTCGCGACGGTGCCCGCCCTCAACCCGGACGTGACGATCATCCACGCCCAGCGCGCCGACGCGGAAGGCAACGCTCAGATCTGGGGTCTGTACGGCGTCCAAAAGGAAGCGGCGTTCGCCGCCAAACGCGTCATCATGGTCGTCGAAGAGATCGTCGAGTCGGCGGTCGTGCGCGCCGATCCGAACAGGACGCTCATCCCCGGCTTCATCGTCGACGCGGTCGTCTGCGAGCCGTGGGGCGCGCACCCGTCGTATGCGCAGGGTTACTACGATCGCGACAACGATTTCTACGTCGCGTGGGATGAGGTGTCGCGTGACGAAGCGCGGCTCCGGTCGTGGCTCGACGAGTTCGTCCACGACGTCGCCGATCGCGCCGCCTACATGGACAAGATGCCCGGGCTGCGCGAGCGGCTGAAAGCGAAGCCGCGCTTCTGCGAAGGAGTCAACTACGGCTTCTGAAGCGCCCGCGTATACGAATTCCGAGCTCATGGCCGTGCGAGCTTCGAAAGAGCTCCACGACGGCGACGTCGTGTTCGTCGGCATCGGGCTGCCGAATCTCGCCTGCAATCTCGCGCGCGCGACGCATGCGCCCGATCTCGTGCTCATCTACGAATCCGGGGCGGTGGGCGCGGTGCCGGACAGGCTGCCGGTATCGATCGGCGACCCCGCCCTCGTCACCGATTCGCTCGGCGTCGCGTCGATGGCCGACATCTTCCAGTTCTATCTGCAGGGCGGCCGCATCCAAGTCGGATTTTTGGGCGGCGCGCAAGTCGACCGTTACGGCAACATCAACTCGACCGTGATCGGGCCGTACGACAAGCCGAAGGTGCGATTGCCCGGCAGCGGCGGGGCGTGCGAGATCGCGATCCATGCGGAGCGCGTCATCGTCGTCGCTCCGTTGTCCGCGCGCTCGTTCCCCGCGGCCGTCGACTTCGTGACGTCGCCCGGCCACGCCGGAAAGTACGGAACGCGTAAACAGCTCGGGCTTCCGGGCGGCGGCCCGCAGCGCATCGTCACCGACGTCGGCGTTCTCGAGCCGTCGCCCGATGACGGCGAGCTCGAGCTCGTCGGCATTTATCCGAGCGCGACCGTCGATGAAGTCAGGTCGAAAGTCGGCTGGCCGTTGCGCGTCCGATCCGATCTCGAGAAATATCCGCCGCCGACCGCCGAGGAGCTGCGCCTCTTGCGCGAAGTCCTCGATCCCACGCATCTATATATCTAAGACGTCGAATCCCGTAGCGGTCGAGCTTCAGCTCGACCGAAGACGACTTTGCTGATCGCAAGACCGCGGCGGTCGAGATAAATCTCGACCGCTCCCTGTTCGCCCTTATTGTGGGACCGCGGGCGGGCCTGAGTGCGGCGGTGGCGACGGAGGCGTGAAGACCGGCGTCGGCGGCGGCGCGTAGCCCGCCGGAGCGAACGACGCGACCTGACGCGGGTGGAGAAGCGGTAGCATCGCAGCGCCGAGCGCGACGCAGCTGACGCACGCTTCGAGCACGATTCCCATCCACAGAGGCAGCAGCGCTTCGACGGCGGTGATGATCACGAGGCCGACCGCTGCGGTCGCGAGCGGCGAGGGTTCGACCGCGTTCGCGACGTCGAAGAGCCGGCGTCCGAGGAGTTGCGCGACGGTGGCGCGACCGACGAGGTACGCGACGACGACCGCGACGACGACCGCTGGCATGAGCACGATGCCGATGACCGTGATCGTGAGCGCGATCATGACGACGACGAGGATGAACGGCCAGCTGAACCCGACGACCGTGCCGAGGACCGGACGGCGCACGAGTTCGTCGCGCAGCATTCGGACGGTGCCGGGTGCGATCGCGAATGCGAGCAGGCTCAAGATTCCGAGGACCGCGAGAAGCGTGTACCACGCCGTCGGCGGGCCGTTATCGGTGTTGCTGTTGTCCGCGTTATCCGGTACCGGCGGCACGGGCGCGACCGGCACAGGGGGCACCGGGTTCGCGCGCATGTGATGATGGCCGCTGCCGCTGTTCGCGCTGCTCGACTCGTTATCGACCGAGCCGCCGAACGCGACGGTGCTGCCGTCGACTTCGCCGGAGGGCGCGATGTAGAGGTCGCCGCCCATGACGGCTGCGTCTCCGTCGACGTGCCCGTACACCTTGGCATTGCCGCCGAAGACGACGAGATCGCCGGTCACTTCTTGGCCTTCGCGGACGACGACGTCGTTGCCGAACGACACGAGGTCTTTGCCGTCCTTCGCGTCCGCCGGGCTCGTCGCCGCGAGAAGCAGCAGCGCGAGCGCTCCGGGCGCGAGCATCACGAAGAAGCGAGACGTACGTTTCATGAAAGAACTCCAGAGAGCGTCGCGCGGACCCGCGACAGATATTTGCGGCCGGCCACGACCATGACCGCGAGGAAGGCGATTTCGATGCCGACACCGAGCGCGACGATGGGGACCGCGTGGAAGTCGATGGCGACGCCGTAGAGCGTCGTCGCTGCGACGCCGAGCTTCGCGCCAAAAGCGGCGGCACCGGCTGCGATCGCCTTCCAGCGGATCGCACCGAAGGCGGTGAGCGCGCCGATCGCGATCCAGAGCGCGACGTCGGCGATGACGAGCCACCAGAGGCGCGTCGGCTGTCGTTCGGGCACCGGCATCGCGGCGATGCCGGCCATGACGGCGATGGTGAAGTCCTGCCGCGGCTCGATGCGCGTCAAGCGGACGAGCGACGCTTCGACGGCGTCCAGGCGTTCGGCGAACGCGCGGCACGAAGCGCAGCTCGAGAGATGCGACTCGACCAGGCGGGCGTCGCGCGCCGGCAATTCGCCGTCGCGAAGCGCGCCGATCCTTGCCTTACATGCAGAGCAGTTCACGGCTGGTGACCTCCGCTTCGAACGTCGCGTGCGCGGTGTGATGGGCCGAGTCCTCGGCTTCGAGCGCGCGCGCGAGCGCTGCTTTGCCCCTATGGATGAGCGTCTTGACGTTGCCGAGCGAGACCTGCATCGTGTCGGCTATCTCCTGATATTCCATGTGTTTGAAGTAGCGCAGCGCGAGCGCTGCTCGCATCTTCTCCGGCACGCGCATCAGCGCGTCGCGGACGCTGCGCTCGTCGTCCGCCGCAAGAGCCATCGCCTCGGGTGCCGCCTCGCGGCGCGTATCCGGCAGGCGCTGGTCGAGCGTCTCGTCTTCGAAAAGATCCTCGGTCTTCGGGCGGCGGCTCTCTTTGCCCAGATGCGTCCGCGCCACGTTGCGGGCGATCTGATAGAGCCAGGTCGAGAACTTCGCGATGTTCGGGTTGAAGGTCCGTAGGTGGGCGTATGCTCGCATGAAGGTTTCCTGTGCCAGGTCGTTCGCGTCTTCGGCTGACCGGACGCTCGCGAAGATGAAGTTGACTATGCCCCGTTTGTGCCGCTCGACGAGCGGCGCAAAGGCGTTTGCGTCTCCCTTGAGGACGAGCCCGACGAGGGCTTCGTCCGCCACCTGCGCGCCGATCTGAGGACCTCCCGTCTGCACGATATACCGGAATTCTGAAGAAAAGTTGCGCCGCCCGTCGCTTCGGAATCGGCCGTCCCACGGCACGGATTCCGCGTCCTTTGGTCGAAAACCCGGCCCATGCACGATTCGCAAAGCACGGACGAGCTGGCCGGAAAGCCCACTTCGCAGTCGGCGACCGTTCTCGCGACGATCGTCGAGCCGTCGCAGACGAACGCGATGGGCAATATCCACGGCGGTACGATCATGAAGCTCGCCGATCAGGCGGCCGGAGCGGCTGCCATCCGGCACGCCGGCCGCATCTGCGTGACCGCGAGCATCGACCGTCTCGACTTCTTGAACGCCGTGCACGTCGGCGACCTGGTGACGCTCAAGTCGGCCGTCAATTACGTGCATCGGACGTCGATGGAAGTCGGCGTGCACATCGAGGCCGAGAACATGACGACCGGCGTGGTCAAGCACGTCGCGAGCGCGTACCTCATCTTCGTGGCGCTCGACGAGAACTGCAAGCCGGTGACGGTCGCGCCGATCATCCCGCAGAGCGAGGCCGAGAAGTTGCGCTACCGGCAAGCCGAGCTGCGCTACAGGCAGCGCCAAGAAAACCGCGCGCAGCAGCGCGCACTGCTCGAGGCTCAGCGGACCGCTCGATGACGGCGGGCGCGCGCTACGGCCTGCTGTTCGTCGGAATAGCAGGCTTGTCGCTCGCCGGCGTCTTCTACCGCGCCGCATCGGCGCCGCCCATCGCGATGGTCGCGTGGCGCATGCTCATCGGCGCCGCAGTGCTCTTGCCGGTCACGGCCGTCACGTCGGCGATGCACCGCCGCTATCGCATCGCGTCGAACGACGTCATCTGGAGCATCGTCTCGGGGACGTGCTTTTGCGTCGACCTCGTGCTATGGGCGATCAGTCTTCGCTACACGTCGATCGCGAGCGCCGCGCTGTTCGTCAGCACGCAGCCGATCTTCGTCGCCGCATTCTCCGCGACGGCGCTCGGCGAGCGGCCGTCGCGAGCGACGCTCGTCGGCATCGCTCTCGGCATCGCGGGCATCGCGATCGTCGGGGCCGTCGACCTCCGGCTTGCGGGTCACGCGCTCGTCGGCGACGTGCTCGCGGTGAGCGCGGCCCTAGCGGAGACGGCGTACTTACTGATCGGACGTCGCGTCCGGCGTCACGTCGACGCGCCACGCTACGCGCTCGTCGTCTACACGACGTGCGCGGCTTGCTGCTGGATCGCATTGGCCGCGTTGCGCGTGCCGGCTTCGATGAGCGGTCACGACATGATGATGGCGCTCGGCGTCGCGCTGTCGGCGACCGTGATCGGGCACACGCTCGTGTCGTTCTCGCTCGGGCATATGCCCGCGCCGGTCGTCGCGGTCTCGTTTCTCGCGCAGCCGCTGCTCGCGGCGTTCTTCGCGTACGCCATCTTGCATCAGTCGATCCCATGGACGACCGCCGCCGGGGGCTTGATAGCGCTCGCGGGGATAGGCATCGTGGCGTACGCGAACGAACGGCAACCGCTCGCCGCGGGCATGTGAACGCGGGGGGACGTCATTGCAAAAACGCGCTCTCATAACCGGCATCACCGGTCAAGACGGATCGTATCTCGCCGAGCTCTTGCTCGAGAAGGGCTACGACGTCTTCGGCGTGACGCGCCGCTCGAGCACGAACTCGTTCGACCGCATCGAGCACATCATCGATCGCATCACCCTGCTCTCGGGCGACCTGCTCGACGAGCATTCACTCGTCGCCGCCGTGCGCGAATCGCAGCCCGACGAGATCTACAATCTCGCCGCGCAGAGCTTCGTTCCCACGTCGTGGTCGCAGGCCGTTCTCACGGCCGAATTCACCGCGGTCGGCGTGACCCGCGTGCTGGAAGCGATCCGCGCGGTCAAACCCGATGCGCGCTTCTATCAGGCCTCGAGCAGCGAGATGTTCGGCAAGGTCATCGAGACGCCGCAGACGGAGAAGACGCCGTTCTATCCGCGCAGTCCGTACGGCGTCGCAAAAGTGTACGGCCATTGGATCACGGTGAACTATCGCGAGTCGTATGGACTGTTCGCATGCTCCGGAATACTTTTTAACCACGAAAGCGCCCGTCGCGGATTGGAGTTTGTCACCCGCAAAGTTAGTGACGGCGTCGCACGAATCAAGCTCGGCCTTGCGAAAGAATTGCGGATGGGGAACCTCGATGCGCAGCGCGATTGGGGCTACGCGCCAGACTACGTACGCGCTATGTGGCTGATGCTCCAGCAGCCCGACGCGGACGACTACGTCATCTCGACCGGCCGAACGCACAGCGTACAGCAACTGGTTGAAACGGCGTTCGGACACGTCGGGCTCGATTGGCACGAGCACGTCGTCATCGATCCGAAGTTCATCCGGCCCGCTGAAGTGGACATGCTCATCGGCGACGCGACGAAGGCGCGGACGAAGCTCGGCTGGGAGCCGCAGGTCACATTCGAAGAGCTCGTGGCCATCATGGTAGACACCGACCTCGCGCGACTCAAGCAGCAGCATCGAGCCTGATGAGGGCTTTCGTCACCGGCCTCGACGGCTTTGCCGGCCAGTGGCTCGCGCGCGAACTCCTCGGGGCCGGAGCGGACGTCTCGGGCGGCTCGCGCGTCGCTCTTCCTTCCTATAGTATCCTGTCACCCGAAGAGGCCGCCGGGCTCCGCTGGTTCGGGTTCGAGCTGACCGATCGCGAGTCGGTCGAGAAGGCGATGACCGCGGCACGACCCGACGCGGTCTTTCATCTCGCCGCGCAAGCATCGGTGAGCGAGTCGATCGCTGATCCCGTCACGACGTACGAGACGAATGTCGTCGGCACGGCGATGCTTCTCGAATCGGTCGCGACGGTGGCCGCCGGCGCGACGGTCGTCTGCGTCGGCTCGGCGGACGCGTACGGAACGGTCAAACCGGACGAGCTGCCGTTGCGCGAAACGGCCGAGCTGCGGCCGACGAATCCATACGCCGCGAGCAAGACAGCTGCGGAATCGATCGCGATGCAGTACGCGCGTTCCGGGCGGCTCGCAGTCATCGCGACGCGCTCGTTCAACCACACGGGTCCAGGTCAACGCCCGGCGTTCGCCGTTCCCGCGTTCGCGAAGCAGATCGCGGACATCGCGACCGCATCCGCTCCTCCCGTACTCCGCGTCGGCAATCTCGAAGCGCGCCGCGACCTGTCGGACGTGCGCGACGTCGTGCGCGCATATCGCGTTGTCGCCGAGCGCGGCGAATCCGGCGTCGCGTACAACGTGTGCAGCGGATCTTCGGTCTCGATGCGCTCCATCGTCGACGACCTCGTGCGCATCGCCGGCATTGACGTGAAGATCGAGGTCGACCCGGATCGTCTGCGCCCGTCGGACACGCCCGATCTCGTCGGCGACAATACCCGACTGCGCGAAAAAACGGGCTGGATGCCGCAGATCCCGCTCGACCAGACGTTACGCGATGTCTACTCGTGGTATGTCGCGAAGGGCACGCGGGGCCGTTAGGTAATCCTTTTGGCCATGCAGGTCAGATCCGGCGGATGGCGGACGATCGTCTTCAAGAACCGCGGCGCGCTCCTCGTGCCGGTCGCGCTCGTCTTGCTCGTCTTCGGGAAGCCGTCGATGCTGAGCGCGCAGATCGGCATCGCCGTCGCCGTGCTCGGCGAACTGCTGCGCATCTGGGCGGTCGGCTATTCGGGCGAGACAACGCGTGCGGACATCGTCACCGCACCCGCGCTCGTGACGGCCGGGCCGTACGGACTGATCCGCAATCCGCTCTACGTCGCGAACGCGATCATCGCACTCGGGTTCTGGTATGCATTCGCGGGCGGGATCTCCATAGGCGAAGCGTCGATGACGTTCGTCGTCGTCGTCGC
>JANWLL010000013.1 GCA_025450855.1 Vulcanimicrobiia bacterium | reverse complement strand
TTCGTCGACGTGAATGAGAGGATGTTCGCTTCGCCCGAGTCGTCGACCGCAACGACGACGGTGCCGTTCGGTTGGACGACCGGCTGTCCGCCGATGCCGCTTGCGAAGTCGGAGGTGTTGCGGACGGGACCCCAGGTCATGCCGCCGTCCGAGGTCGTCACCATGTTGATAAGCAAACCGTTGCCGGCGTCATCGTACTCGACGTAGCAATTGCCGAAGTGCGGGCTGCTCGGAAAGTCGTCGCACGTGATCCAATCTTTGTCACCGAAGACGCTTGCCGGCCCGACCTGAACAGGATTCGACCAGTTGATTCCGTCGGCGGATCTGCTGACGACCGGCGTCTGTCCGGTCGTGCCGAGGAGCGGCAACGTCGCTGCAAGCCACAGACCGTGCTTCGCATCGAATGCGACGGTGGGGTCGCTGGCGCGGTCCCATGGGTTGCCTGAATGCTCGATCTTCGTTAGGCCGGGCAGGAAGCCCATCGTCCAGTGCGCGCCCGCGTCTGCTGATGTCGCGAAGCCGATGTCCGATGCGCCGCCGTCGTTGAAACGCCCGACCTGGAAGACGCTGACGAGCGTCGATCCGACGCCGAGGATGTCGGGCTCGACCTCCGTCTTATGCATGCTCGAGTTGTTCGTGAACGGATCGGTGCTCGTCTGGACGAGCGTCACGGTTCCGTCACTCGCGAGCGGCATGGAGGTCAAGACAAAAAATGCCGCCCCGACGGCAAACGATAGGGTTGCGCGCATCGGTTGATCACTCCTCAAAGCTGGACCGTAAGGTCATGGGCTTCTGGTGCCGGCATTGCGGTCCTGTAAAACGCTTTCATACTATAAGAGTTGGTCGCCCTCGGAAGGGCGCCGGCGTTTAATATGAAATCTGGCAGTCGGAAGGCATTATCCGCGCATTCGTAGCTGATATTGGGAGCAACGATGTTTTCATGCATTCGTAGGATCCTAGCCGAGCTTCGCTCGGCCGGTCGAGATAAATCTCGACCGCTCCCAGGCGAGCTTTTCGCGATGATCGCAATCGCGTTGCTGATGGTGGCCACGACGACGGCGGCGCGCGCGGATGGCGCACCTGCGCCGTACGCGACGTGGGTCCAGGGAGCGACCGCGCAACACGGTCTGTTCACCATCTGGCACAAAGAAGGCAAGCCGTACATCGAGCTCACCACCGATCAGCTCAATCGCGACTACGTGCAGACGATCGTGCCTGGGACCGGACTCGGCGGCTGGTTCGTCGTGTGGGGGAACACCGACCATCTGCCCACCGAACTCGTGCGTTTCGAGCGCGCGGGCGATCAGGTCGCGATCCTGTGGCCGAACCCGAACTTCATCGCGCCGAAGGACGCCTCGGCCCAGCGCAGCGTCGAGGAATCGTTTCCACGGTCGATCGTCGGCCTCGCGTCGATCGTCGCCGAGGATGCATCGAGCGGCACGATCGTCATGGACGCGTCGCCGTTCTTGAGCGATATGATCGACTTACGAGACATCCTGCTCCAGAATCTGCCGCTCGGCGGATCCGACGAAGCGTACCGATTGGACGCCGACAAGTCCTACATCGGCGTCACGAAATCGTTCCCCGACAACATCGTCATCGAAGCCGAACAGGATTGGACGACGGAGAACGCGTCGGTCGTCGATACGGCGCCGGACAATCGCAATCTCCAGTTCCGCGTCGTCTACAATATCGCCCAGCCGCCCGGACACGCGGACTATCGGCCGCGCTACGCCGACGATCGCGTCGGGCTCTACAACGACATCTATCTGGACTTCTCGAACGACAACGTCCGCGAGCGCCAGCTCCGCTATCTCGTGCGCTGGGATCTGCAGCCGTCGGATCCGAGCAAGAAGATCTCGCCGGCAGCGCATCCGATGGTGTTCTATCTGAGCAACACCATCCCGGTCGCGTATCGGCCGGCGATACGCAAGGCCCTGATGACGTGGAACAACGCGTTCATACCGCTGGGCATCAGCGATGCGTTGCAGGTCCGCGATCAGCCGAACGATCCGAACTGGGATGCCGACGACATCCGCTACAACGTCATCAGGTGGGTCTCGGAAGCGCGGCCATCGTTCGGAGCCGACTCTCAAACGCTCTACGATCCGCGCACGGGCGAAGAATTCCGGACCGGCATCTTGGTCTCCGCGGGCAGCTCGTTCAACGAGCATCTCACGTGGAAATGGATCGTCGATCCGGTGCGCTACGGCCGGACGACAGACCCGATGCCCGCGTCGTTCCTGACCGACAGCCTCGTATCGGAGATCTTGCACGAGACCGGCCACAACCTCGGCATGCAGCATAACTTCATCGGATCGATGGCATACACGGCGAAAGAGCTGCAAGATCCGTCGTTCACGGCGAAGTACGGCATCACGTCGACCGTCATGGAGTACGCGCCGATGAACCTGTGGCCGAGGCCGGATGGTCAGGGCGCGTTCAGTCAGACGGTGCTCGGCCCGTACGACTACTATGCGATGAAATACGCGTATGGGCGCATCCCCGGCGCTTCGACGCCCGAAGCCGAGCGGCCGACGCTCGAGAAATGGGCGTCGGCGTGGAGCGATCCGCGTTATCGATACGCTTCGGACGAAGACGTGTCATGGGGTGACGGACATGCCGCGGATCCTCGCGTCGAGCAAGGCGATCTCACGAACGATCCATTGAGCTGGTGCCAAACGCAGATCTCGATGTTCCACTCGCTGATCACGTCGTTGAACTCGCGGCTGCCCGAAAGCGGTGAAGCGTACGAAGAAGAGACCGCCGCGTTCCAGCGCATGCTCGGCACCGTCGTCCGTTGCGACGCGCTGCCGGAACGGTTCATCGGCGGACAGTACTTGTCGCGCGCGCATCGCGGCGATCCGGGCGCGCAGACGCCGATCGACCCCGTTCCCTACTCGACGCAACAGCGAGCGTTCTCGATGCTGAGCGCCGATCTGTTCTCCGATGGGCAGTGGAAGCTGCCGGCGAGCTTGTTGGACAAACTCGGCTATTCCGAGTGGGCGGGGTACGGCTACGTCGAGCTGCCGGGATACGGCAACTTGCCGCTTTGGGCGTACGACCCGCCGGCGCGGCATTATCAGTCGCTCTCTTCCCTCGTCGGTGCGACGCAGCAGAACGTGCTCGACTTCCTGTTCAGTCCGTCGGTGCTCCAGCGCCTCGCCGACAATCCGGGCATGGCCGACCACGGGAGGACCATGTCTTTGGGGGACTTGTTCTCGTGGATGCAGTCGAGCGTGTACTCGGAGGTCGGGCGGCGCTCCGACGTGTCCGACTTACGTCGCGCTTTGCAGCTGCGCTACGAAACGACGCTTATCGGCTTGGTCGATTCGCCGGAGGCGCACACGCCGCTCGACGCATCGTCCCTCGCGCGAAGCGAACTTTCGGCGCTGGATAGCGGTTGCGCCGCGGCGCTGCGGTCGCAGGGGCTTGATATGATATCACGTGCACACTACGAGACGATGCGAGCGAAGGCGGAACAGGCGCTCAATCCGAGGTAGTCGCGGGATTCGTATCGAAAAAGCCATCCGATGCTGAAGAAGACTATAGCGTTCGCGGTCATCGCGGCGGCCTGTTTGGCCGCCGCCTGTACGCAGCAAGAAACCAGAGAGACGCCGGTCTACACGGGAGGGAGCGTCCCGCCGCTCGTCCCCGCGTCTCACGAAGAGATGGTCAAGGTCGCCGGTCGGGCGCCGCACCTGGGCTCGGCGTCGTTCGGGCCCGGTGTCGTCGTCACCATGTTCAAACCGACGTGGGGGCTGACCGACGCGCGCGTCGTCGGCGATGTCATCTATCTCTTGTACACGCCGACTCCGCAACAAACGACCAAGAGGCTCGGCGTTTTGCGCGGCGGCACGCTTTATCCGGTCTTCTTTCCGGTCGAGTATGCCGACATGGCTTTTGTGGACAACGACACGGGCCTTATCGCGGTGCGCGCCAACAAGCTGCGAGACGTCTACGCGCTCAAGAACGGCCAGGCGATCCTGACCAACAAGACGAGCGAACAGACTTTCCTATCGCCGGAAAAACACACGCTCGAAGACGGCGGCTCGTGTTCGGACCCCGGCTCCGAAAATTCGGCGCTCGACGAAGTCCGCGCAGGGCATCGTACGACGCTGTTGACGTCCGACCAGTTGATGCACGCATCGTTCGGTATCGTCGACATCGCGGCGGACGCGACGTGCGATCACTTCAACGGCAAGAGCTACGCGGCGTTCGGCGCGCCGAGCGTCGTCTTCGAGCTGGCGGGCGACCGCACGAAGGCCGTGACCGCCGGCTGGATCGACATCGCGAGCGAAAGGCATATCGTGTTCGAGCGTCTCGACGGCACGTTTGTCGAGGCGGACGTCCGCTAATCGTCACTGCTAAGACGAGGCCGCGGCGGTCGACCGTAAAGGTCGACCGCTCCCTTTCACACGATTAAACCATGTAGTGGCGCGCGGGATCTCGTTCTTTCAAGATCGGCCGGTCGAGGGAGAAGAGCGACAGGTCGGATGGCGTCCGCCCGTCCGTGACGAGCTCCGACAGTATCCGGCCGAGGACCGAAGCGAACTTGAACGCGTGACCTGCGCCGATCGCGACAGCACATGAAGCTTGCGTCGGGAGTCTGTCGACGACGAAATCGCGATCGGGGGTCAACGTGTAGAGACACGTCTTGACGAGGATCGGCGGCCCGAGCGCCGAGGGCAAGTATTTCGCGAGAAAATCGTGGACGCGCCGGCTGTTCGATTCATCCGGCTCGAAACCGCGCGTGTTCGGATCGACGGGTTTGCCGCCAGCGTCCTGCGCGACTTTCGGTCCGTTCTCTCCGAAGATCGGGAAGCCGTAGAAGCTCGGGTCGTCCATCCAGATCCAGACCGGGAATCGCTCGGGCGCGAACGCGTCGAGGTCGGCCGCGCCGAAGTACGTGACTTGCTCTTTCGTCACTTCGAGCGGCAGCAGTAGATCGAAGTTCGCGAGCGCTTCGTTCGACCATGGACCGGCTGCGATGCAGAGCCTGCTCGTGCGATACGTATCGTTTTCCGTGCGGATCTGGAATTCGCCGCCGGATTCGGAGATGGCGATTACCGGCGTCCAATCTCTCAGCTCCGCGCCGCATTCGCGTGCCATGCGCTGGTGCGTCGCGTTCGCGTGCGCAGCCATCGCGATGCCGGAGTCGGCCTGGAAGAGGCCGTGGATATCATCGCCTATGTTCCACTGCGGCCAGCGGCGGCGTATTTCGGCGGCGTCGAGCTCTTCGAAAGGAACGCCGCATATGCGCATGCTCTGTGCGTACGTCGCGATGTCGATCGCTCCATCGCGCGGTCCGAGATCGAGGCCGCCCGTCTTCATTATAAGCCGGTCGCCGGAATCGCGTTCGACCTCGTGCCAGGTTTGGTATGCGCGCTG
Source organism: Vulcanimicrobiia bacterium (assembly GCA_025450855.1). Taxonomy (GTDB): domain Bacteria; phylum Vulcanimicrobiota; class Vulcanimicrobiia; order Eremiobacterales; family Eremiobacteraceae; genus JANWLL01. The sequence continues at coordinate 509 of JANWLL010000013.1, read as the reverse complement.
GGCAAGGCGGACGTACTCAGGGGCGTGGTAGGACAGGCGGATGATGCGTGAGTGGTCCTGCGATTCGCCGCGGACGTGACCGAGCTCGAAGCGTTCGAGGCCGAGCACGCCGGAGCCGAAGCGTTTGGAAAGCCAGTACGCGGTGGCGCTGCCGATGCCGCCGAGGCCGAGGACGATCGCTTCGTAGTCGCGACGATCGGCAGTCAAGCTTCATTCCTCATTGCGAGGTCGCGGCGGTCGAGATAAATCTCGACCGCTCCCTTCCAATCCGTAAATCTCGACCGCTCCCCTCCAATCCGCAATCTCGACCGCTCCCACCTGTCCGGTGTCACGATTCGCCGAGACGCTTTGCGATGTACCGCCGGATGTCAAGGCTCGCGTCTTCCATCGGCGCGTAGAAACCGCGATCGAAAACCCGCGATGTCATGCCGCGCTGCACCGACTCGCAGATGCGCCAGTCTTGTCGATTGACGACATCCCAGAAATCGACGGCATCCGACGGATCGAAG
>JANWLL010000012.1 GCA_025450855.1 Vulcanimicrobiia bacterium | reverse complement strand
GTATAGAATTCGATGGCGTCGGTGCCGTGCGGGTGCAGATCGCCGAAGAACGAGTGCTTCCAGCCCGAGAACGGATAGAAGCCGAACGGTTGGGCGACGCCGACATTGACGCCGATCATCCCCGCCTCGACGCGTTCGCGAAACGCGCGCGCAGCCGCGCCGCTCGAGGTGAAGATCGCCGCCATGTTGCCGAGGCTCATCGAGTTCGCCTGCGCGATCGCTTCGTCGAGCGATGACACGTGCGAGACGGAAAGCACAGGCCCGAAAATCTCTTGGCGGCCCACCGTCATGTCCGCGGAAACGCCGTCGAGGAGCGTCGGCCCAAGGAAAAAACCCGGTTGGCCAAGCAGCCCGCGGCCGTCGGCGACGATGCGCGCACCTTCGCGCTCGCCTCGCTCGATGAAGTCGACGACGCGGCGCCGGTGCTCGTCGCGGATGAGCGGACCGAGCTGCACGCCGGGCTTGTCCCCGGGACCGACGATCATGGATCGAGCCGCTCCGGCCAGCGCGTCGACGAGCGGACCGTGCACGTCGCCGACCGCGACGGCCACGCTGCCCGCAAGACATCGTTCGCCCGCGTTTCCATACGCCGAGTTGAGCACCGCGGGCATCGCTTGTGCGAGATCTGCGTCAGGCATGACGACGATGTGGTTCTTCGCGCCGCCGGCGGCCGAAACGCGCTTGCCCGTCGCGGCCGCGCGCTGGTAGACGTGCCGCGCGACGCTCTCGGAGCCGACGAACGACACCGCATTTATGAGCGGATGATCGAGGATCGCATCAACCGCATCCTTCGCGCCGTGGATGACGTTGAGCACCCCCGGCGGGAATCCGGCTTCCAAGAACAGCTCGGCGAGTCGAACGGCTCCGAGCGGCGTCCGCTCGGACGGTTTGAGCACGAACGTATTCCCAGCGACGATCGCGAGCGGGAACATCCACAGCGGTATCATGACCGGGAAATTGAACGGCGGGATGCCCGCGACGACGCCGACCGGGAATCGGAAAAGATCTTGGTCGACGCCGGCGGCGACGTCGCGCAGGGTGCGGCCTTGGAGCAGCGTCGGCGCCCCGCACGCGAACTCGACGACCTCGATACCGCGGCGGACCTCACCGCGCGCTTCGTCGAGCGTCTTGCCGTGATGCCTCGTGACGATCGCCGCCAGCTCTTCCGCATGGCCTACGAGCAGGTCGCGAAAGCGGAACATGAGGCGGACACGTTCCATGACGGCCGTCCGCGACCAGGTCGCGAACGCATCGACGGCGGCGCGCGCCGCGGCATCGACTTCCGACGCTCCGAGCAGCGGCACTTCGTCGATGACCGTACCGGTCGCGGGATCGTAGACCGGCAAGGTCGCAGCGCTCGAGCGTTCCCACGACCCGCCGACGAGATGCGGGATCATCCCGCGGCGTCGCCGATGAGATCTGCCGCGATGGCGGCGACGAGCCCCGGCTGCTTCAATCGGACGTAGACGAAGCGCAGCCCGCCGATCGCGATGAGCGCGAGGAAGACGTACGGCAAGTAATTGTATGGCGGCGCGGGGTTGAGCACGACGCTGCCCACCGTGGCGACGGCGAGCATCGCGACCGACAGCACCGACATGACGACGGCCGCCGGATTGTGCTCGCCGCGTCGGCGCAAGAACATCGGCGACGCGATCGAGACCAAGATGTACGCGAACAGGAAGCCGAATGTCGCGACGAAGCCGAGGAAGAGAAATGCGTCGAGCAGCGCGACGTGACCGAGGATCATGATGAGCGGCGCTAGGAACACGATCGCGGCCGAGATCGTCACGGCGACGTGCGGCGTCGCATGCGTCTCGTGGGTTCCCGCGGCTGCCGCATGGACGAGTCCGTGTTTCGACATCGCATAGATGACGCGCGCGCCGGCGTTGACGCACGCGACGGCGCATGCGAACTGCCCGACCGTCGCTCCGGCCGCGAACAGCGTGCCGAAGAACGGCAGCCCCGCGATGCGCGCGAGCTCGGTCATCGGCTGGTTCGAGGCGCCGAGCGATGTCGCGTAGCCCTCGAAGCCGCTGACGAGCGTGTACGACATGAACGTGAAGAACGCGCCGACTGCGAGAACCGTGACGAGGACCGAGCGCGGGATCGACCGCAACGGATCCTTGGCCTCGTGGCCGAGCGCGGTAGCGCTTTCGAAGCCGACGAACGAGAAGTACGCGAGCACGAGACCCTGGACGAAGCCCCCGCCGGTGACGCCGGCGAGCGAGAACTGATGCGGGTCGACGACCCGGCCCGTCCGGACGTAGAACCCGACCGCGAGCAGCAAGACGACGCCCACCGAGATCCCTTCGAGCACGAGCATGAATTTCGTCGACAGCTCGACGTCGCGATACGAGAGATACCACGCGGCGAGCGCGACGACCGCGAAGACGGCGATCGTCAGCGGCAGCGTCGGAGTGACGCCGAACAGAGCCTGCGCCAGAACGCCGGCGTAGTTCGCGGCGCCGCAAAGCACGGCGCAACCCGTCACGATGTACGCGACGATGAGCGACCAGCCGCTGATGACGGCCCACGACGGTCCCATGCCTTGGCCGACGAACGTGTAGAGGGCGCCCGGTGATGCCGAACGCCGGGCGAATTGGTTTATGTGATAGGTGACGAGCAGCAGCGCGACCGTTGCGAACGCGTAGGCTTCCCACGCGCCGCGGCCCGCTGCGGCGAAGACGCCGGGGATGATGAGCGCCGGCGTCGCCGTCGGCGCGATGTTCGCGACGCTTTGCGCCACGACTTCGAGGAACGACAGGCAGTCGCGCCTTAGACCGGGAGTGTGTTCGGGGCCGGCTGCGCGCTCAAGCGGCATCGAGTATCTCGTCGAGGGCCGCCAACCCGCGGTCGAGATCGGCGTCGTCGATGACGAGCGGCGGCTGGATGCGTAGGACGTTTCCATAGAATCCGCCGACGCCGACGAGGAAGCCGCGCTCGAGCATCTTGTCCTGCACCGACTCGGTGAGCTTCGCATCGGGCGTCTTGCGCTGCTTGTCCGAGACGAGCTCGACGCCGAGCATGAGGCCGAGCCCGCGGACGTCGCCGATGCGGTCGCGGCGCTGCGCGATCGCGCGAAGCTTCTCGATCGCTCGCTGGCCCTTGCGAGCGGTCTCCTCGACGAGGCGTTCGCGCTTGAAGACTTCGAGATTCGCAAGCGCTGCGGCGCAGCACACGGGATTGCCGCCGAACGTCGAGAGATGGTCGCCCGGCGTGAACGAACGAGCGATCTCTTCGCGCATCGTGAACGCGGAAAGCGGGAAGCCGTCCGCGATACCCTTCGCCGTCACGACGATGTCGGGAACGACGCCGTAGTGTTCGATCGCGAGCATCTTGCCGGTGCGTCCGAATCCGCTCTGCACCTCGTCGCAGATGAAGAGGATGCCGCGCTCGTCGAGGATCTTCTTCACCTCGGTGAAGTATGCGCGCGGCGGCACGATGATGCCGCCTTCGCCCATGACGGGCTCGGCGATGAACGCGGCGACGTCGTGCGCCGTGCCGAAATCGATCGCGCGTGCGACCGCTTGCGCGCACTGGCGCGCGACCGCGTCCGCGTCGCCCGCGAACGGTGTGCGATACGTGTTCGGCGCCGGTGCGAACGCGACTCCCGGGAGATAGGGGCCGCCCTTTTTCTTACGGTTCCAGTTGCCTGTGATCGAGAGCGTGCCGGCGGTCCGCCCGTGGAACGACGTCTCGAGCGCGACGAACCCGCCGCGGCCGGTGAACTGCTTCGCCGCTCGCATCGCACCCTCGACCGCTTCGGCGCCGCTGCTGCCGAAGAACGAGACGTGGAGATCCGGGCTCGGCATGATCGACGCGAGCGCTTCGGCGAAATCGGCCACCGGCTTGTTCGGATAGATGTACGAGGCGCTGTGGACGAGCTTGTGCATCTGCGCCGCCGCGGCTTCGATCACCTCAGGCCGGCAGTGACCGGCGTTGACGACCGCAATGCCGCCGTACATGTCGACGTACTCCTTGCCGTTCTCGTCCCATACGGTCGCGCCCTCAGCACGGTCGATGACGACCGGCTGCAGCTTCTTGAGAAAGCTCGTCAATACGTAGCGGCGGTATTTCTCCAACGTCGCCGACGTCGCGGTCTCGATCATCGCCCGCCTCCTGCGGCAGCTCGCCCTTCTTGGTGGAGTATGTCCGCGGCCGCGCGTTCGCCGGTGGCGACTGCGCCGTTCATGAACCCTTGGAAGTCGACGGCTGTGTGCTCGCCGCAGAACATCGCGTTGCCTTGACGCACGCCTTCGTAGCCGGCGAACGACGTACATTGGCCGACCGCCCAATACGAATAGGATCCCTTGTGCCAGCGGTCGCCGGTCCAGTAGTCCATGAATGCCTTGCCGTTCCAGACTTTCGAGATGCCGGGATAGAGCGGTTCGAGCCCGCGCATCTGGTCGCGGACGACGCCGTCCGACGGCGGGCCGAACGATGCCGGGCCGAACGACGCGCCCTTGAGGCCGCCGGTGTAGAACTCGAGGATGCCGCTGCGGCCGGCCTGACCGCGCGACGCTTCGAGCGTCTGTTGAAAGCCGGTATCGGCGTAGGTCGCGCCGTCGTAGCCCATCGCATACCACGGGCGCTCGCGGAATTGGACGTAGATCTTCGTGTTCGTGCCGAGCGGCAAGTGTTCGATCGCCGTCATCTTGCGCTTGTCGAAGCCCGCCTTCGTGAGGTCGACGCGCCGCAGCGTCGTGAAGGGCAGCGCGAGGATCACGTAGTCGGCGGGCACGTCGAAGGTCTGGAGGTGCGATTCGAAGGTGCACAAGTACGAGCCGTCCGAGCGGCGCTTCAGCGCGACGAGCGCGCTGCTCGTCTGCACCGCCGAGTCCGGCAGCTTCGCGGCGAGGCGGTGCGCGATCTGGTCGTTGCCGCCTTTGACGCCGTACTTCTCGTCCGTGCCCACCCAGTAGAAGCCGCCGCTCGGATTGTACGCGGGCATGTGCCCGAGCATGTAGATGAGCTCGGTCGAGCTTTGGAGATCGGCCTCGCCGCCGTTCTCGGT
>JANWLL010000011.1 GCA_025450855.1 Vulcanimicrobiia bacterium | reverse complement strand
GCGCGACGCTCGCGCCGCGGTGCGGATGGTACGCGATGACGCCGTCGGATTCGAGTTGGCGCAGCGCCTCACGAACCGGGATGCGGCTCGTGCCGAACGCGCGCGCGAGGTCGTCCTGGACGAGCTGCTGCCCCGCGACGATCGTGCCGTCGAGGATGCCGCTGCGGATCGCTTCAGCGATAAGACCGGGCGTGCTTCGCTGTGCGTCGAAGCGCGCGCCGGCGAGCGCTTTGAAGGCGTCCATTACGGTTGATTGTATACGCGCGGGCGCGGCGGCGTCAAGGCGCGCTTGACACCCAAAGGCAGATTGTATACAATCCAGCCACTGCAAATGACGGGGAGGTCGCGATGATGACGACGGGCTCGAACCTCGTGCGTGCGTTCGTGGCGGCGGCGATCGCGATTGCTGTCGGCGCGTGCAGCGGTCCGTCAGTACCTTTTACGCCGGCTCCCAATCCGCTTCACACGCACGATTGCGTCACCGGCAAGTCGAAGACGCCGTCGATCTGCGGCACGTTCCGCGTCTACGAGAATCGTCAGGCGGCGAGCGGACGCACGATCGACATCCACTTCATCGTGCTCAAGGCGAAAAAGCCGAGCGATCGCGCGATCTTCTTCAACCCCGGCGGCCCTGGTGCGGGCGCGACGCAATTCGCGGGCTACATCGCAGACGGCGTCTTCGAGAAGTTCCTGCCCCGGCTGCGCGACTCGTACAATATCGTCTTCGTCGACAACCGCGGCACCGGGTTGTCGCACCCGCTTCAGTGCGATTTCTTTTCGGCCGCGGACCCGCAGTCGTACTTCTCGCAGATCTGGCCTGACGCGCAACTCAAAGCGTGCCGGGCGAAGCTCGCTCGGGGCGCCGACCTCAGCGACTATGCGACCGATTTCGCCGCCGACGATCTCGACGATCTCCGCGCAGCATTGGGTTATCCAAAAATCGTGCTCAGCGGAACGTCGGGCGGCACGACGTTCTACCTCGACTACGCGCGCCGGCATCCGTCGCACGTCGAGAGCGTCGTGCTCGAAGGCGTCGCGCCGCCGCATCTGCTCATCATCCCGCTTCAGGATGCGCAAGGCGGACAGCTCGCGATCGATCACATCGCGACCGACTGCGAGCACGACGCCGGCTGCAGGGCCCACTTCCCGCATTTCCGCGCGCATTTCGCGGCGATCGCCGACCGTCTCGAGCACGGACCGATGACGATCGAGGTGCAAAACACGACGACGCACAGATTGACGAAGGTGCAACTCTCCAAGCAGGTCTTCGGCGACCGGCTGCGCCAGGCGCTCTACTCGAACGCATCGGCTGCCTACGTCCCGTACGTCATCGAGCAGGAGTATGTGGGGAACGGCGTTCCGCTCGGAACGATGATCGAGTCGTCGGCGGACGGCCTCAATTCGATCATATCGGAAGGCGACAATCTAGCGGTGACGTGCGCGGAGGACATTCCGTTCATCACGGAGGCCGACATCGTGCAGACGAGCGCCGGATCGTTCATCGGCGATTCCCGCGTCCGTGCGCAGCAGCACGCGTGCGAGATCTGGGATGTCGGCTCGGTGCCTGCAGCGTTTCAAGATCCGGTTCGGTCGACAGCGCCTGTCTTTATGATCTCCGGGGCCGACGATCCGACGACGCCTCCGCAGTATGGGACCCAGGAGCTCGCCTATCTACCGAACGGCAAGCAGCTGCTCATCGCGAACGCGTCGCACGACACCGAAGTCGATTGCGCGGATGCGTTGGCGGAGCGCTTCATCCGGCACGCGTCGGTCAAGGGTCTTGTGACGAGCGCATGCGCGGCACAGTACCACCGTCCGGCTTTTGCGACCTCGATGAACGGCTTCGCCGACTAACGCGAGCGTCGAGATTCACACGAAGATAAAGGAGCGGTCGAGCTTTAGCTCGACCGCCGCGGCCTATCCACGTTCACTGGGGGTGGGCGAGGCGGCGAGCGGTGCGCACGTGACGACGGCGTCCGCGCTTGCCGTTTTTACCGTCGTGGCTGTATACCCGTTCGGAAAGAGCTTCTCGAATTTGACCTCGATCGATCGAGTTATCTTGCCGGCATGCGCGGCGTCGACCGTGATGGCGTCGTCCTCAGAAGACGAGCCGGCGTCAGGTATGTAGCCGTACAACTCCTTCGTCGTCTTGAAGGCGCCGCCATAGAAGTGGTAGCCGAATACGGTTTTGGAATCATCACTGAGGGTCGCAGTGAAAACGATGTCGACCGGGCACGGTCCAGAATAGTTCGCAGCGTTGGCGAACATGTCGACGGTTGGGCTGTCCGAAGGTGTAGCTGCTCCCAGGCATGCGAACAAGATGATTGACGAAGTAAATACGATTGAGCGATGTCGCATTGAGGCGACCTCCGAAGCGAGACCTTCGCGCCTCAGAGTCGCGTCCACCTATGTCGGTCGGGCCTAAGTCGCGGCGGTCGAGATGAATCTCGACCGCTACATATCATCGGGCGAGGCCGCGGCGGTCGACCGTAAAGGTCGACCGCTCCACGCCAGCCATCGTTTGCGCATAGACAGGGGCGGCGTCGGCGCACAAGCGGCGGATGACGCGGATCTCGTCCGGATCGAGCGCGGTTCCGTTCTCGTGGGCTCCGCAGACGAGAATCGCCGCGGGCTGCCGGCCGGCGACTATAGGCACGACCAACGTCGGACGCGCGACTCCCGCAGGCACCGCATGTTCCGCCCACACGAACGTCTCGACGTTTGCTGGCCGCAGCGCGTTCGCGCCTCGCGCGATCGAACTATCAGGCAGGATGTGCCAGAGCATCTTCCGCGGCCAGCCGACGGCTGCGACGCGCAGGTAGCCGCCGTCCGCCAACCGTTCGAAAAGCGCGACCGACGCGATGGAAAACGCGCTCGCCACGCCATCGGTCAACGGCCCGTACAGATCCGGTCTTGTCGCAGCCCGGCGAAGCGACGCGTCGACCGCGTCCGCTTTCGTTTGCGTCGCTTGCCAACGACGGAAGAAGACCGAGTCGACGAGGGTTCCGACTCGCTGCCTCACCGTGTTCAAGGCGAGGCCGACGACGAGTGCGATGCCCGCATATATCGCCGTCTCCGCCGGCGAATTCGCAAACCTCGTGCTGAACGCCCAGTCAAGCGCGATGACGATGGCGCCGACCGCGAACGCGATGACGCCGAGAACGAGGGCGCGGCTGACGACGAAACGGACGTCGATGACTCGGTGCCTGAGCACAGCGTACGCGACGGACAGCGGAAGCGCGATCTCGAGCGCCTCGCCTGCCGTGACGATCCAACCGGCGGAGGCGTTCACGGCGAGCGCGGTAGAGACCATCGCGACCGCCGTGCACGCGAGCCCGAACACCACCCATTTCACGCGCTCTCGCTCAGGCGGCGCGGAACGCCGATACGTGTCCAGCAGCGTGATCGCGCCGCCCAAGCCGGTCACGACGACGATCGCCGAGACCGCGAGCGACCATGCGTCCAAGAACTGCGGCGACGTGGCCTGGTTGATTTGTCCAAGCACAAAAGCGACTTGAAACGCGGTCAAGGCGACCAACGCCGCCGGAGCCGCACGTTCAACCCTTGCGCGCCAGCCGGTTGCGTCGTCCAAAGGAAAACGAAGGCAGAAGACGAGCAGTCCACAAGCGCCCGCCGGCAAGAGCACACCGTTGAGCGCCACCACGAACGCGACGAGGGCCCATGCCGGAAGGTCGTTGGGATAGATACCCGTCTGATTTGCGAGGCCCGCGGCGAAGACGAAAAAACCCAACGTCATCATCCCGGGTCGCGCGAGCGCGAGGATGATGCCGACCATGAGCGTGACGGCGGCTGCTATCGTGATTATCGCCTCGACCACGTCGTCGCGGATCGATCGGTGCGTCGGCGCTGCGATGAGCGTAACTGTTCGCCGGTCGCTCCCGCGTGCGGCCACGACAGCGACCGATTCACCGGGGCTCGGTGCCGCATCCCAGAAGAGCAGGTATCGATCGCGCAGCGGCAATGACGAATCGATCGTGTCTCCGACTTGAAGGCCAGCGCGTGCCGCCGACGATCCAGATCTGATTTCCGACACGCGCTGCGAGAAGTCGACGGACAAGCCGAAGTCGCCGAACGTCGAAGGCACGAGCGCGAAGCGAAACGCGGTATAGTAGTTGAAGCCCGCGAGGAGCGCGATGAAGGCAAGGCCGACTATGTACGCTATCGGCCGGATGCTCGGGCGTTCGACATACGCGTCATCCATCGCGGTCAACTGCGCGTCGCCGGCATCTGGACGACCGCCGTCGTCCATCCGTAGACGCGGCCCGCGTCCGCGCAGATATCGCGGATCATCTTGATCTCATCCGGATCGAGACCGGTCCCGTCGACGTGCGCGCCGCACAGCAGCAACGCGACGACCTCCTTGCCGGCGATGATCGGCACCAGCAGCGATGGCCGCGCGACGCCGAGCGGCACCGACGTCTCCGTCCACTCCGGCGAGTCCAGGCTGATGGGGCGCGAACCGCGCGCCCGCAACAGGATGGGGTCGCCGGGCAACACGTGCCAGAGCGTCTTACGCGGCCAGCCGAACGCGGCCATCCGCATGAATCCGCCGTCCGTGACGCGCTCGAAGAACGCGCATGAGGCGAGCGAAAACGCGTCGGCGAGGGCCGACGTCAATGGCTCGTATAGATCCTCGCGGGCCGCGGCATGGGCGACGCTCTGCGCGATCGCGTCAGCGCGATCGAGAGCACGATGCCATCGGCGGAAGAAGAGCGCGTCGACCGCGGCACCGACGCGTCGCCGAGCGGCATTGAGCGTCAGTCCGACCGCGACGCCGATCGCGGCGTAGATCGCCGTTTCAAGAGGCGAGTTCGTGAAGCGTGTGCTGAAAAGCCAGTCGACGACGACGACGATCGTGCCGACGACCGCAGCGAGGACGCCGACGACGATCGCCCGGCTCACGACGAAACGAACGTCGATCACTCGGTGACGGACAACGGCGTAGGCGACCGCGAGCGGGAAAACGATTATGATCGACTCCACGACCCAGTTCCATGGCGATTCGTTCCAGACGCCTAGCGCCGTGAAGATGAAGACCACGATGCTGATCGCGACGCAGATCAAGCCGAGCACGACCCACGCGATGCGCTGCCGCTCGAGATCGCGTGACGCTCGATACGTCCCGGCTAGGCTCATCGAACCGACCGCGCTGGCCAGCATGATGACGACGTATTGCAGGTTGTCGGTCCACGCGACAAACGAAGCACCAGGAAAATTGTAATCTTGGACGAGGATCTCACCAAAGCCGAGCGCTACGAACCCCGCGAAGAGGTACGGAATGAAGCGTTCTACGATCTTTCGCCATCCCGTTAGCGCTCCGGATGGGAAACGGAGCGAAAAGTCTAGGAACCCGCAGATCCCGGCAGAAACGATGAACTGCCATAAAGACAAGACGGGCAGAGCGAGCCAGTGAGGAACGAGAATGGCGGGGCCAAACGCCCACACGCAGGCGGCGCCGGTCAGATAGAAGCCCCAGGTCAGCATCGTCGGCCGCACCAACGCTAGCCAAGCACCGACGAAGACGAAGACGACGCAGCTCGCCTCGAGCATGGCCTGACTGACGACGCCACCGGCCGAAAGTCTCTCGAGCGGTCGCGCGGTGAGCGTCACCTCACGTTGACCCGGGCTGCTCACATCCACGAAGCTCGCCCTTTCGCCGGCCAGCGCAAAGACTTCGGCGAACGCGCCAAGGCTGAGGCGCATGTTGAAGGGTTCGACGTCTTCGATATGATCGCCGACCTTGATGCCGGCGAGATAGGCGGGAGCGCCATGCACGATCTGAGCCACTCGCCAATGGAGGTCGGTCGTCATGCCGAAATCGCCGATGAGCGATGGGTCGAACGTCTGGATCACCCATCCGACGAACATCGAACCGGATAGGGCGACGATCGCGAGTACGCCTGCGGCATTGACCGCCGGCCAAAAGTTCAAGCGGACGTGCGAAGACTGAAGCATCGAATGCTCCGGCGGTGGATACCGAGCTACGGCTCGGTCGGAGCCGCGTCTTCGGGGTGCGTCTGCCCATCGCTTCTCACGATAAGCAGGCGCCAGAGGGCGAGCGTGTCCGCCGCGATCCACGTCGCCCTCGAGACCACGTCGGTGACCCGGCACCGCAGTTCGCCCGATTGCGTGCGGAAGAACAAGACGACAAATCCTCCGGGCGGGTCGGCGCCTTCGCGCATGCGGACCTCCTGCTGGACGATACCATATCAGGTCCGCGTAAACGAATCCTAAAAAAGCCGCGCAAGGGAGCGATTTCGACACCGCGCGCATAAACGTACGGCATGCACGCGGCCAAGCTCACGACGCTTGGGGGGTTCGCCTTTCAAGTGAACGGTGTGTCGACGCCCGGGCCCTCGACTCGAAAAGCGAGGGCGCTCATGGCATTCCTCGCGATGAATCGCCACCTCGAGTCGTCTCGGGAGCGCGTCCAGGACACGTTTTGGCCCGATTCAGATCCGGAGCACGCCCGAGCGAGCCTCAACACTGCGCTGTGGTCGATCCGCCGGTGTCTGCGGACGGCAGGCGTCGAGCCCGATATTTTCCTCCAGGCGTCGAAATCGACGATCCGCTGGGCCGCGGAGACCGACGTCGACGCGACGAGATTCGCCGAGGCAGCCCTTCGCGACGACCAGACCCGCGAGGCGCTTGATCTCTTCCGCGGCGATTTTCTCGAGGGCGACTACGATGACTGGGTCGTCGCCGAGCGCGAGCGCCTCGCCGCGCTCTACGAGACCGTTCTCGCGCGCGCCGTCAGGACATCGAAAGACCCCGACGCGGCGGTGCGCTTCATCGAACGCAATCCGTACGGCGAGGAAGCATACGCGGCGTTGATCGACGTCGAACTCGCTGCCGGCCGCCGATCTTCTGCCGTCGCGTGGATCGAGCGCTGCCGGAAAGCGCTCGCCGAACTCGGCGAAAAGCCGTCCGCCGCATTCGAGTCGCGGTTTGCCAAGGTCGTCCACGTCGAGCCCGTGCTCTCGAGCGAGCTGACGCTACCGTTCGGCGGTCGCGACGCAGAGCTCGGCACCCTCGCTGCGAAGTCGGCGGATGCGGCACAAGGCCGCGGCAGCATCACCCTCGTGCACGGTGAAGCCGGGATCGGCAAGTCGACGCTGCTCGCGCGCGTCGCGCAGTTCGCATCGGGCAGCGGCGTTCGCGTCGTGATGGTCCGCGGCGACGCCACGGGCACGTTTGGCCCATGGCAAGGCGTGTTCGCCGGGCTGGGCGGCGGCGACTTCGACGCGTTCGCGCGAGCGCACGGCGGTGGCGTCGCGACCGCGGTCGCGCGCGATATAGTCGAGCGGCTTTCGTCGCCGTCGATCGTTCTCGTAGACGACACGCACGGGCTCTCGGGCGACGCGTTCGATGTCTTCTGCGATCTCATGCGATTTGCGTCCGAACGGCATGCCGTCGTCGCGTTTATGCGGCCAGAGGGTGTGTCGGCGGTTCGCGCCAAGATCAGCGATCTCGAATCCGAAGAGGTGGTCGTGAAGCGGCTCGCCCGCGACCACTTGAAATGGGCGCTCGCACAAACCCTCGGCGACGAGCACCCCGAAGTCCTCGACGCTATCTACACCCGCTCGGGCGGACACCCGCTGTTCTTCACCGGCCTGCTGAACTCGCTCGTGTCTCAAGGCGCTTTGGAACGCGACGGCCGCGTCTGGCGTCTGACGAAACATATCGACTCTGAGATGAAACTCCCTGACACGGTGCGGCGGTTCATCGAAGCTCGGTTGCACGCCCGCGGAGAGCAGCCGCGGGCGGTGGCGTGCGCTTTAGCACTCGAACCGGCGGCGAGCGCCGACGATCTCGCCGCCGTCTTGCGGCTCGATGAACCGGCCGCGTTGGACGCGATCGACGATCTACTCGCCCTCGGGCTCATCGCCCAACCGGCCGCCGGAACACAGTTCGCCTTCACGCATGACCTCGTCCGCGAAGTGGCGTCGATGACGTTGAACGTCGGCCGGCGCACCGTGCTCCACCGTGCGTTCGCACAACGGCTCGGCGCGAGCGGCGAACGTGAGGCCTCGCTGCGGCTCGCATATCATTTGCGATTATCCGGCGATTTGCTGCCGGCCGCGCAATCGTATCTCCGCGCGGCCGACGCTGCTCTCGAGCTCAACGCGGCGCAAGACGCGATCGACCGGTGCGACGCAGGCGTCGCGGCCGCGACGGAACTCGAACGCTCGACCGATCGCGACCGCGTGCTCGCCCGGTTGCGGCGGACGTCCGCGCGAGGGGCGATCCTTCTCGGGAACACCGAATCGGCGATCGCACGCGCGAGAGAAGCGGTCGCGATGGCGCGCTCGTGCGGCGATCTCGCCGAGTCGAGCCGCTCGATACTCGATCTTGCGATGATGGAAGGCTGTGCGTTCCAGACGGCGGAGCAGCAATCGGACGCGGCGGAAGCGGCGCGCGTTGCGGCAGCCATCGGCGACGCGGCGCTCGAGGCCGAAGCTATGGTGCAGACGGCAAACGCGGCACGCGAACTGGGCGATCGCGACGCTGCCCTCCGATCTTGCCGCGCGGCGGACGCGTCGGCGCGGCGAGCGCAGCGTCCGGATATCCTGGTCGCCGCGACCGAGGAATTATTGCGCACGCAGATCACGTGGTGGCAATTCGCAGATGCGCAGAAGACCGCGCGCGACGGGCTCGATGCAGCGCGACGTTCGTCGCCGCTCGCCGAGGCGGCGATCCGGCTCACGAACTGCACGCTCTGGTATCTTCTCGAAAGGTTCGACGATGCGAAGGGCGAGCTCGAGGCAAGCATGCGCCTCGCGCGCGAATCCGCGCTTCGTGGCCGCGATCCGACGGTCTCGCCGGCGCAGTCCGTGCCCATCGTGCTTTTCGTCGCGGACTACATGGCTGCGAAGATCGCGAACGAACTCCGCGAATGGACGGGCGTCATGGATTCACTTCGATCGGCCGCCGCGTGCGTCAATGTCGCGCGACTGCCTCGATATTTAGAGGCGCTGACCTTGCTCCGCATCGACGCGTTGCTGCGGCGCGAGAGCGACGGCGATACAGTCGAGGCGTGCGATCTTGCGACGTCGCTTCGCGACGATTCGTATCCGCAAGCAGTCATCGGCTGGAGCGACTGCACGGAGCTCGCACGCGCACGTTGCGCCGCACGGGCCCGCTCGGCAGATGCTTCGGAGCTGCTCCACGGCGCGCTCGACGTCGTCGAGGAGAACGCGCACCTGACACCGCTAGAAACAGATCGCGCGTTCGCACGCTTGGCGAATGCTGCCGACGAGATAGGCGACGCTCCGCTCGCGGCGCGCGCGTCTGACCGGTCGGCGTTCTATCGAGCGCGTCGTCGCGCGGCGGCCGGATCCGCCTGGGGCGGCTAAGCATTGAGCTAAAGGGAGCGGTCAAGATTTATCTCGACCGCTCCCTTTTCTTCATGTGAGGCCGCGGCGGTCGAGCTAAAGCTCGACCGCTACAAATCCGGGTTCAGAGCTTGATTTCCGCGGCGACGCCGGCGTGATCGGACGGCCAGAGACCGTTCGAAAAGTCCCCTGGATTCGCGCCGAATAGCCCGATCGACTTCGCGAAAACAGGACCGTGCGTCAGCACGAGATCGATCCGCTGGGACAGTTGCGAAACCGCATTGTTGTCGAATTGTGCCTGACAGCACGTCAGGCCCGGCACTTGTGGTTCGAGTTGCGACCAGACGTCGGAATAACCGGCGTTGAGGAAGTCGATGTACGTCGGGTCTTGCGGCATCGGAGCAGCTTGCGCGTTCGAATCCATCGCGATGACGACCGGTACGCTGACGTTCGCCGGCCCCGTGCGCAGTTCGCCGCCCTGAAGCTCGCGAACGTTCGGATCGTTCGCCTCGAGGTGCGTGCTCAAGAAACGGAACGGCACGCCGTGAAACGACCCGTCGACGGATTCCCACGCTCGCGGGATCGGGATCGTTCCGATGGGCGTCTGCAAAAAGACCCGATTGACGAACTGTCCAGATTGCGGGTTACCGTAGCTGAACGTCTTGGGGTTGATATCCGTGCGCACGAGGACGACGTTCGTATTGACCACCGATACGCACAAGAACGTGCTCGGCGGAATGATCCCCGGCACCGGCGGAAACGCGAACTGTTGCGCCTGGACGATCGCGCTGTAGTGTCCGCCTTGAGCGGCAAGCGCGGCCATGAGCTCGGCAAGCATGTCGAACTCGAGGCTGACCTGTCCGCACGTCTGGCTTTGTGGATCGAACGAGCCCGTGTACCACTGGTCCATCTCTTCGAGGCCGACGAGATTCGGCCGCGCCGCGAGGATTTGCGACGCGATCGCCTGCATGCGGGCGGGCGGGTTGGTCGCTCGCACTTGGGTGATCGTCTGACCGACCGCCACGAGGAACTGCTGCTGCGTCTGGGCCTGCGATACTTCGATGTAGTCCGTTCCCTCGTCCGCGTTGTACGTCATGACCCGAAGGTTGCCGTTGCCGCTGTCGAGCCCGCGGTGCACGACGGGCCGATGTGCCGGGACCGGCCCCGGGTAAGCGACGGCAACGCCCCCAGAAGACCCGATGATGGCAAGCGAAGCCGCCGCGACGGCCCAGGTTGAAATTCTCATGTCAATCGAACTCCTATCGATGAGATGTGCAAAGTGCTGCGCTCATCGTAGGCCCGATGGCTAAACGAAACGTAAAAAGAGAGGCCGCGAGCTAAAGCTCGATCGCTAGATGCTCGTCGAGCGACAATCCGAAGCGCTTTTGCAACTCACGCCGGCCGAAAGCCGATACGCTCAGGGCGCGAGTGTCGAGGTCCCGGCTCACCCATCGCTTGGCAAGGGCGTGCGTGAGGAGGGCGGCGCCGAGCGCACCACCTATATGCGGGCGCCGTTCGCTCCAATCGATGCAGCCGAATGCGAAGCGCCGCCGCTCCGATCGCATGGCGTCGACGTCGATGCCAAGCCCCTCGAGCGCGAATTCGCCCGCCCGAGTGAGGGAATAGGCAGTGCGATCGCCTGGCCGACCCGAGAACCATCGTAGCTGTTGGAGCCGGTCGTGGAGCGCGACGCCGACGCTGCCGGCGATGTGATCGTAGCACGACCTCGCGAATCGCAGCGGATGCGGCGTGCGGGAGCCGGTCCTTCGGGGTGCCCCGGCGACGACGCTTAGCGCCTCGAGCACCCGCGCGACATCCTTGCCCGCGAGCGCATAGTACCGGTGCTTGCCTTGCGCGAAGACGTGGACGAGATGATGGTCGTGGAGCAGGCCTAGATGGATGCTTGCCGTCGAAGCCGTCACATCCGCCGCGATC
>JANWLL010000010.1 GCA_025450855.1 Vulcanimicrobiia bacterium | reverse complement strand
TTCCTGTATAACTTCGTCTACTTCTGGCTCGTCGTCGGGTTCACGTTCTTCTACAGCGAGGTCGTCATCAACATCATGGACGTCGGCGACTCGCTCAAGAAGCAAGGCGGCTTCATCCCGGGCATCCGTCCGGGCAAACCGACGACCGACTACCTCCAGAAGATACTCCATCGGATCACGATCGTCGCCGCCGTCTATCTCGGCCTGCTCGCGATCTTGCCGAACCTGACGCAGGCGTTCACGCACATCACGACGTTCTACCTCGGCAGCACCTCGCTGCTCATCGTCGTCGGCGTCGCGCTCGACACGCTCAACCAGATCGAAGCGCGTCTCGCGATGCGCGACTACCGGGGGTTCATCAAGCAGTGACGGGCGCAGGATTACGCGTCGTGCTCCTCGGCCCTCCGGGCGCCGGCAAGGGCACGCAGGCGCGAAAGCTGAGCGAGTCGTTCGTCGTACCGGATATCTCGACCGGCGACATATTCCGCAACGCCGTGACGCAACGCACGCCGATGGGGATGGCCGCGAAGCGTTTCATCGACCGCGGCGAGCTCGTTCCGGACGACGTGACGATCCTCATCGTCGAAGAGCGCCTGGCGCAGCCCGATGCGGCAGCGGGCTTCATCCTCGACGGCTTTCCGCGCACCGTCCACCAAGCGACGGCGTTCGACGCGATGCTCGCGGCGATGGATAAGACGCTCGACGCGGTCATCGAGATCTCCGTTCCTCGCGAACTCCTCATCCAGCGGCTGACGCAGCGGGCCACGTGCACGAATTGCCAGGCGTCATACCATCTCACAGACGCGCCGCCGAAGACTGCCGGCGTGTGCGACCGATGCGGCGGCACGCTCGTGCACCGCGACGACGACTCGGCGAAGATGGTGCTCCACCGGCTCGAGGTCCACGACGCGCAGACGGCGCCGCTCGTCTCCTACTATAAGGGCGCGGGCTTGCTTCGGACCGTCGACGGCACCCAACCGATCGATGCGGTTTTCAGCGCGATCGTCGCTGCGGCTGCGCCGCAGGGAGGCCGCGCGGCATGATCACCTGCAAATCGCCGCAAGAGGTGGGCAAGATCCGTGCGAGCGGCCGCGTCACCGCGACGGCTTTAGAGGAGCTCATCCAAGCGGTCAAGCCGGGCATGACGACGAAAGATATCGATCGGCTCGCCGAGACGGCGATCCGGACTCGGGGCGGCGAGCCGGCGTTCCTCGGCTATCACGGCTTCACCGGTTCGGTCTGCTCGTCGGTGAACGACGAAGTCGTCCACGGGATCCCGGGCGGACGGAAGCTGCGCGACGGCGATCTGCTGAAGATCGACATCGGCTCGCTCGTCGACGGCTGGTACTCGGACATGGCGTGCACCGTCGGCGTCGGCGAGATCTCGCTCGAAGCGAAGCGGCTCGTCGAGGTGACGGAGCAGTCGCTTCAGGTCGGCATCCGTGAGGTGCGCGCGGGCGCGCACATCTCGGACATCGGCCACGCGATCCAGACGTTCGTCGAGGAGCGCGGCTACTCGGTCGTCCGCGCGCTCGTCGGTCACGGCGTCGGCGAACGGCTCCACGAAGAACCTCCGGTGCCGAACTTCGGACGCAAGGGCACGGGCGTCGTGCTCAAGCCCGGCATGGTGCTCGCGATCGAGCCGATGGTGAACGCCGGCACGTGGGAAGTGCGGACGAAACCCGACGGTTGGACCGTCGTGACGAGCGACGGCCGCTTGTCGGCGCATTTCGAGCATACGGTCGCGGTGTTGCCGGACGGTTTCGAGGTCCTGACAGCCGCGGACGATCAACGCTACGTCAACCGCCTGCCCGAGCGGTATTCGGGCGCGACGAATGGAGGAACGCTTGGCGCAGAGACGTCGAGGCGGGCGCAGGCCGGCTAAGAAAAAGCAAGACCGCGAGAAAGTCAACACATCGCCGAAAGAAGAGGCGATCGAAGTGGAGGGGGTCGTCGTCGAGCCGCTCCCCAACGCGTTCTTCCGCGTCGAGCTCGCCAACGGCCACAAAGTGCTCGCGCGCGTCTCCGGCAAGATCAGGATGAACTTCATCAGGATATTGCCGGGCGACCGGGTGCTCGTCGAGCTATCACCATACGACCTCAGTCAAGGACGGATAACGTACAGGTACAAGTAGGATGAAGATAAGACCAAGCGTCAAGAAGATATGCGACAAGTGCAAGATCATCAAGCGCGCCGGGCGCACGCGCGTGATCTGCGAGAACCCGAAACACAAGCAGGCACAGGGATAGAGGAAGAGCATGGCACGTATCGCAGGCATCGACCTGCCGCGCGAAAAGCGCATCGAGATCGCGCTGACGTATATCTTCGGGATCGGCCGTCCGACCGCGTTGAAGCTTCTCGCGGCGACCGGAGTCAACCCGGACATCCGGGTGAAGGACCTGAACGACGGCGACATCCAGAAGCTGCGCGAACAGCTCGAGAAGAACCTGAAGGTCGAAGGCGACCTCCGGCGCGAGATCACGGGCGCGATCAAGCGGCTCATGGACATCGGCTGCTATCGCGGTCTGCGCCATCGTCGCGGCTTGCCCGTGCGCGGTCAGCGGACGAAGACGAACGCCCGCACGCGCAAGGGTCCGAAGAAGACCGTCGCCGGCAAGAAGAAAGCTAAGGGTCCCGGAGGGAAATAGGAGCCGAGCGTAGCTCGGCGGACATTATAGGGAGCGGTCGAGCTTTAGCTCGACCGAATACGCAAAAGGAATTTAGATGGCAGCAGCACCGAAAAAAGCACGCCCGCGCAAGAAGCGCGAAGTCAAGAACGTCTCGCAAGGGGTGGCGCACATCCGGTCGTCGTTCAACAACACGATCGTGACGATCACGGACTCGCAGGGCGGTTCGATCGCGTGGGCGAGCTCGGGGAACATGGGCTTCAAGGGCAGCAAGAAGTCGACGCCCTTCGCCGCGCAGATGGCGGCGGAGAGCGCCGCCCGCAAGTCGATGGAGCACGGCATGCGCTCGGTCGAGGTCTACGTGAAGGGTCCAGGCGCGGGCCGCGAGGCGGCGATCCGCGCGCTGCAAGCGGCCGGCCTCGAGATCTCGCTCATCAAAGACGTCACGCCGATCCCGCACAACGGTTGCCGGCCGCCGAAGCGGCGCCGGGTTTAAAAGGAGACTCCTAGCTTAGTATGGCTCGATATACAGGTCCGGTCTGCCGCATGTGCCGGCGCGAAAGCGCGAGCGGTGCGAAGCCCGGCGAAAAGGTCAAGCTCTTCTTGAAAGGCGAACGATGCCTGTCCAAGAAGTGCGCGGTCGAACGCCGCACGGCAGCGCCCGGTCAAAAGGCGAACGTCAAGAACCGCCCCAAGGTGTCGGAATTCGGCCGTCAGCTGCGCGAGAAGCAGAAGATGCGCCGCATCTACGGCGTCCTCGAGCGGCAGTTCGAGAACTACTTCCACAAGGCGAGCCGCCGCAAGGGTCAGACCGGCGCGGCGCTGCTGGCGCTCCTCGAGTCGCGGCTCGATAACGTCGTCTACCGGCTCAATCTCGCGACGTCGCGCGCGCAGGCGCGCCAGCTCGTCCGCCACCGTCACTTCACGGTCAACGGCCGCCGGGTGAACATCCCGTCGATGACCATGCGTAAGGGCGACGAGATCGCGGTCGTCGAGGCGAGCCGCAAGAGCACCGTCTTCCTGTCGCTCATGGAATACGCGAAGGGACGCCGCGTGCCGGGCTGGCTCGAATACAACGAACAAGAGGTGAAAGCACGCGTGCTCCAAGCGCCGGCGCGAGCGGACATCGACACGAACGTCGAAGAGCAATTGATCGTCGAATACTATTCGAGATAACAAGAAATAATCTGGGAGCGGTCGAGATTTATCTCGACCGGCGAGCGCGAAAGCGCTCGCCCGACAGGCTCAGTCGAACGAAAGGGACCCATGTCTGTTTTGGAATTTCAACGAGCGTCGATCGAGGTGCGCGAGCGCCGCGACAGCTATGCCAAGTTCGCGATCGAGCCGCTCGAGCGCGGCTTCGGCATCACGCTGGGCAATGCGCTGCGCCGCCTGCTCCTCTCGTCGCTGCCGGGCGCGGCGGTCACGTACGTCAAGATCGACGGCGTGCTCCACGAGTTCTCGACGATCCCCGGCGTCGTCGAAGACACGACGAACATCATCCTCAACCTCAAGGGCCTGCCCTTGAAGATGAACACGGACGAGCCGAAGGTGCTCCGCGTCGAGGCGTCGGGCGAGCGCGAGGTCAAAGCGAGCGACATCGTGCCGGATGCGGATGTCGAGCTGCTCGAACCCGACTACCATATCGCGACGCTCTCCGACAAGAAGGCGCGTCTGTTCATGGAGATCGGCGTCGAGAAATGGCGCGGCTACGTCACGGCCGACAAGCAGCGCAACGTCGAGCACGTCATCGGCCTCATCCCGGTCGACTCGATCTTCACGCCGATCCGCAAGGTCGCGTACAGCATCGAAGACACGCGCGTCGGTCAGGTGACCGATTACGATCGTCTGATCCTCGAGATCGAGACGAATGGCAGCATCACGCCGGACGAGGCGATGAGCACGTCGGCGAAGGTGCTCCAAGAGCAGCTGGCGCTGTTCGTCAACTTCAGCGGCCGCGCGGAGATCGAAGCGCCTGCGGAAGAAGCCAAACCGTTCGCGAGCTGGGATATCCCGGTCGACGAGCTCGACCTCTCGGTGCGTTCGTACAACTGTCTGAAGCGCGCCGGCATCACGAAGATCTCCGAACTGCTCCAGAAAACGGAAGAGGAGATCATGAACATGCGCAACCTCGGCAAGAAGTCGGTCGACGAGATCAAAGAGAAGCTCGCCGAGCGCAACCTCTCGCTGAAGGCGGGCTAGGACGTAACGGACGATGCGACACGGAAAAGCGGACAAGCGCCTCGGGCGCAACGACGACCACCGGCGCTCGATGTTGCGCAATCTTGCGACATCGCTCTTCACGCACGGCAAGATCGAGACGACGATCGTGCGTGCTAAAGAGGTGTCCCGGGTCGCGTCAAGAATCATCACGCGCGCCAAGAAGGGCGATCTGCACAGCCGCCGCCTCGTGGCGGCGTACCTGACATCGGGCGACGTCGTCAAGAAAGTCTTCGACGTCATCGCGCCGAGCCTCGCCGGCCGGGCCGGAGGGTACACGCGGATCGTCCGCACGCGGATCCGGAAAGGCGACGCGGCGGAGATGGCGCAGCTGGAGCTGCTCAAGTAATATGAAGATCTACGCGCAGGCTTGGTGGTGGTGGGCGACAGCCCGCCGGCTTGCGCATGTCCAGGCGCTCACCTAGCGCCGCGTCCGTTCCGCAAGTTTCCAGGCGGGCTCGAAACGATCGAGTCCGTCTTATTTTTTATGCCGGTCGCACAGCGAGGAGCACGCATCGTGGAACGCACCGTATCGACCCAGGTCCGGATCGCCGACGGGATAACGCCGATCGCCGCGTACGTCCGCCTCGCGCCGCTCGGGCGCGGCACGTCGTTCCTGCTCGAGAGCGCTCCCGGCGCGCAGCAGACCTCGCGTCACTCGATCCTCGGTCTCGGCAAGCTTGGCGAGGTGCGCGCCGTCGACGGCGCCATCGACCTTCGGATCGGCGATCGCGCCGAACGCTTCGCGGCGACCGACGCGCTGAGCGCGACCCGCGAGCTGCTGCGCCGGCTCGAACCGGCGCCACCGGGTGGCGGCAAGTGGCGACGTTTTCTCGGTGCGTACGGCGCGGCGGCGTTCGAGTTCGCCGGCTACCTCGAGCGGCTGCCTCAGCTCGAGCGGACGGACGATCCGATGCCCGATCTCCACCTCGTCGTGCCCGAAGCGATCGTCGTCTTCGACCACTTCACGCACGAAGCGGCGACGGTCGTCTTGTCGGACGACGCCGGCGGCGCTCGCCTGATAGAAGCGATAGACGACGCGCTCGAAGGTGTCTCGGTCGCGCCGCTGCGGCGCTCGACTCGATGCACGGCGACGCTCGAAACGGGCAGCGGCGGCGCGAGGAGGCTCCCGTATCTCGATGCCGTCGACCGCGCGAAGGAGTCGATCGTCGCGGGCGACGTCTTCCAGATCGTGCTGTCGCAGCGCTGGAGGGTCGACGCCGACATCGAGCCGTTCGACGCGTATCGCGTGCTGCGTGCGATCAATCCGTCGCCGTACATGTACTTCCTCGAGCTTGGTTGGGGGGCGCTCCTCGGCTCGTCGCCCGAGACGCTCGGCCGGCTCGACGGCCGCGCCGCGACCTTGCGGCCGCTGGCGGGCACGCGGCCTCGCGAGAGCGATCCTGAAGCGGACCGCCGGGCCGCGGCTCGTCTGCTCCGCGACGCCAAAGAGCGTGCCGAACACGTCATGCTCGTCGATCTCGGCCGCAACGATCTCGGCTGCGTCTGCGAGACGGGATCGGTGCGCGTGGCGGATCTGCTCTCGGTCGAGCGCTTCAGCCACGTCATGCACATCGTCTCCGAAGTTCGCGGCACGCTTCGCGAGGACCGCGACGCGTTCGATCTCTTCGCTTCAGCGTTCCCCGCGGGCACCGTCAGCGGTGCGCCGAAGATCCGCGCGATGGAGCTCGTCGCCGAGCTCGAAGGCGCACGCCGCGGGTTCTATGCCGGCAGCGTCGGCTATTTCGGCTTCGACGGATCGATGGATACGTGCATCACGCTGCGCAGCGCCCACCATTACGGAGGCGCGTATCACGTCGCGGCGGGAGCGGGCATCGTCGTCGATTCGGATCCCGTACGCGAGGACCGCGAGTGCGGACACAAGGCGGCGGCCGTCATGGCCGCGCTGCGCGAGCAGCTCGCCGAAGCACGGGAAGTCCGCGCGGTGCCGGCGCCGCAGCGAGCGTTCGCATGAGGCCGCGCATCTTGCTCGTCGACAACTACGACTCGTTCACGTACAACTTGGCACAGGCGATCGGCATGCTCGGCGCGGACGTCGACGTGAGGCGCGCCGACGCGGTGTACCCGGCCGAAATGGCGTCATCGCCGCCGAGCGCGCTCGTCGTCTCGCCCGGTCCGGGCACGCCGGAACGTGCGGGAAACTCGCTCGCGCTCATCCGCCAGCTGAGCGGGGTCGTGCCGATCCTCGGCGTCTGCCTCGGCCACCAGGCGATCGGCGCAGCGTTCGGCGGCCGAGTCGTGCGCGCGCCGGTCGTCGTCCACGGCAAGACGTCGCGCGTCGCGCACGACGGTGCGGGATTGTTCGCGGGCATCCCGTCGCCGTTCGTCGCGACCCGCTACCACTCGCTCGTCGTCGACGAACGGACGCTTCCGCAGGTCTTGCAGGTGACCGCCCGGAGCGCCGACGGATTGCTCATGGCGTTCCGGCACGAAACGCATCCGACGTACGGCGTACAGTTCCACCCGGAGTCCGTGCTGACGCGCCATGGCCCGAAGCTGCTGGCGAACTTCGTCGCTGAGGTGACGTCGTGATCGACCACATACGCCGCGTCGTCGCGGGCGAGCATCTCGTCCTCGACGACATGCGCGACGCGGTCGGCTCGATCATGGACGGACGAGCGACGCCGGCCCAGGTCGCGGCGCTGCTCGTCGCGCTTCACCTCAAAGGCGAGACGGCCGACGAGATCGCGGGCGCGGCAGCAGCGATGCGTGCGCACGCGATCGCGGTCCCCGTGACGCGGCGCCCGATCGTCGACGTATGTGGTACGGGTGGCGACGCGTCGGGCACGTTCAACATCTCGACCGCCGTCGCGTTCGTCGTCGCCGGCGCCGGCGTCACCGTCGCGAAGCACGGCAACCGGGCGATGAGCAGCAAGTGCGGCAGCGCCGACGTGCTCGAGGCGCTCGGCGTGCGGATCGACGCACCGCCGGAGGTCGCAGCGGCGGCGCTCGACGCGCATGGCATCGCATTTCTCTTCGCGCAAGCGTACCATCCGGCGATGCGCTACGTCGCGCCGGTCCGGCGCGAGATCGGCGTCAGGACTTTGTTCAACATCATCGGTCCGCTTTCGAATCCTGCAGGCGCACAACGACAGGTCGTCGGCGTGCCGAGGCTCGAGCTGCTCGGTCTCGTCGCCGTCGCGCTCTCGCGGCTCGGGTGCGAACGCGCGGCGGTCGTGCACGGCCACGGAGGTCTCGACGAGCTCTCGCTCGCAGGCCCGAATCGCGTCGCCGAATGGACAGGCGACGACGTGATCGAGTATGCGATCGATCCGATGGCGCTCGGGATCGAGCGGCGCCCGAACGAGGAGCTCGCCGGCGGCGATGCAGCTCGCAACGCCGAGCTCGTCCGGCGCGTCCTCGCCGCCGAGCGCGGGCCGCATCGCGACGTCGTCGTCCTCAACGCCGCACTCGCACTCGTCATCGCGGGAGTGGCGGATGACCTGACCGCCGGCCTCCGGCTCGCGCTTGAGGCGATCGACGACGGCCGCGCGCGAGAGAAACTCGATGCGCTCGTCCGGGCGACGAACCGATGACGTATCTCGATGATCTGCTCGCCTCCAGACGTGCCGCGGTCGATCGGGCGAAATCCGGGCGCTCGCCGGGAAACCACAGCGCTTGCGCGGATCGCAGCTCAGGGCGGCGCGATTTCGCACGCGCGCTCGTCGGGGGTGGACGACTGTCGATCATCGCCGAGTTCAAACGCTCGTCGCCGTCCGCGGGTCCGATCGCGCCGGAAGCGGACGCGCGGACAATCGCCATGGCCTACGAACGCGGAGGCGCGTCAGCCCTGTCCGTGCTGACCGAACCAGAGCGCTTTAACGGCA
Organism: Vulcanimicrobiia bacterium; assembly: GCA_025450855.1. Taxonomy (GTDB): domain Bacteria; phylum Vulcanimicrobiota; class Vulcanimicrobiia; order Eremiobacterales; family Eremiobacteraceae; genus JANWLL01. The sequence goes on along the minus strand of JANWLL010000010.1, from coordinate 23,470 downwards.
GTCTCGATGACCTTCGTGCAGCTCGAGCCGCGACGTCACTGCCGGTGTTGTGCAAAGATTTCGTCGTCGACGACGACCAGATCTGCGAAGCTGCGCGCGGCGGCGCCGATGCGATCCTGCTCATCGTCGCGGCGATGAGCCCCGACGTGCTTCGCGAGAGGATCATGCTCGTCGTCGGCCACGGCATGACCCCACTCGTCGAGGTGCACGACGATCGGGAATTGGAGGTCGCGCTCGACGCGCGCGCACGAGTCATCGGGGTCAACAACCGCGACCTGCGGACCTTCGCCGTCGATACTTCGACCGCCACCCGCTTGCGCGCGCGCATACCGCAAGGGATCGTGTCGGTCGCCGAAAGCGGCTACCGGACGGCTGACGATCTTGCCGTCTGTGCTCGCGGCGGATACGACGCCGTCCTCATCGGCGAAGCGCTCATGCGCGAGAAGGACCCCGGGCGCGCGCTCGCAGCTCTGCGAGACGGCACGCGATGATCCGCGTGAAGATCTGCGGTATGACCGACCGCGCCGACATCGAGGCATGCGTCGCGGCGGGAGCCGACGCGCTCGGTTTCATCTTCGCCAAAAGCCCGCGGCGGTTGGCGCTCGACGAGGCGCGTACGCTTACGGCGACGGTTCCGCCGTTCGTCACGACCGTCGGTGTCTTCGCAGGAGACTCCGCGGAGCTCGTCAGCGGAGCGATCGAAGCGTGCCGGCTCGACGTCCTCCAGTTCTCCGGCGATGAGACCGCCGAGTTCTGCGGATCGTTCGGCAAGCCGACGGTCGTCGCGTCGCGCGGGAATCGATGGAGCGCGGCGGATCGCGCACGAGCGCGCGCTATCGCGGTCCTCGTGGACGCATGGTCGCCGAACGGGTTCGGCGGAACGGGAAGACTCGTACCGCTCGAAACGGCTCAGCGTGCACGCGTGGATCACGAAGGTGCTGCGATCGTGCTCGCCGGCGGGCTGACGCCGTCGAACGTCGGGCCGCTCATCAGGTCGGTGAAGCCCGATGCGGTCGACGTGCGAACCGGAGTCGAAAAAGCGAGCCGTAAGGATCCCGAGTTGGTCCGCGCGTTCGTCGCGGCTGCCCGGAGCGCGTTCGACTCGCACGACGATAAGGAAGGCGGATCATGAACGGACCTGACGAACGCGGCTACTACGGAGAATTCGGCGGACGCTTCGTGCCAGAAGTGCTCGTCGAGCCCCTGCGCGAGCTCGAGGCAGCGGTCACCGGTGCGTTCGCCGATGACGGCTTCTGGTCGGAATACAAACGGCTGCTCCGCGACTACGTCGGCCGGCCGTCGCCGCTGTTCGAGGCGAAGAACCTCGCACGACGATCGCGCGGCGCGCGGATCGTCCTCAAGCGCGAAGACTGCAATCACACGGGCGCCCACAAGATCCTCAATACCGTCGGCCAGGGATTGCTGGCGAGGCGGATGGGCAAACGCCGCATCATCGCCGAGACAGGCGCCGGTCAGCACGGCGTCGCGACGGCGACCGTCGGGGCGCTTCTCGGCATGCCGGTCGAAGTGTATATGGGTGCAGAAGACGTCGAGCGGCAGTCGCTCAACGTCTATCTCATGGAGCTGCTCGGGGCGCGCGTCCGCGTCGTCGAGAGCGGGTCGCGGACGCTCAAAGACGCGACGAACGAGGCGTTTCGCGACTGGGCGGCGACGGCATGCGAAACGTTCTACGTCATCGGCTCGGTCGTCGGGGCACATCCCTATCCGATGCTGGTCCGCCGCTTCGCGAGCACGATCGGCGAAGAAGCGCGCGTCCAATGCCGGCAGCGCTTCGGCAGGTCGCCGGATCACGTCGTCGCGTGCGTCGGTGGCGGCAGCAATGCGATGGGGATCTTCGCCGGGTTTATCGACGATGCCCAAGTGAGGCTGTGGGGCGTCGAAGCCGGCGGCCACGGGCTCGAGCGGCTCGGCCTTCACGCCGCGAGCATCGGCGCCGGAACGGTCGGCGTGCTCCACGGCGCGAGGACGCTCGTGCTGCAAGACGCCGACGGGCAGATCGCCCCGACGCACTCGATCTCGGCCGGACTCGATTACCCCGGGGTCGGGCCCGAGCACGCCCATCTCGCGCGGACCGGGCGAGCGCGTTACGTGATGATCACCGACGACGAAGCTCGCGTGTCGTTCGAGCGGCTCGCTCGGCTCGAAGGGATCGTTCCGGCGCTCGAGAGCGCGCATGCCGTCGCATTCGCGGAGCGGCTCGCAGGGACGCTGCCGGCGGATGCGATCGTGCTCGTCAACCTATCGGGTCGCGGCGACAAGGACGCAGTGCGCTTCGCGCTCGCCCGCGCCGCCACGGCGGCGACGGCGTGAACACGAGCCAGGTCGCTTCCGTCTTCGAACGTTGCGCCGCCGAAAACCGAGCGGCTCTCATCGCCTATCTCATGGCAGGCGATCCGTCGCTCGCCGATATGCCGGCGCTGCTCGAAGCGGCCGCCGCCGGCGGAGCGGACATCATCGAGCTGGGGATACCGTATTCCGATCCGCTCGCCGACGGGCCGACGATTCAAGCCGCGGCGCAACGTTCGCTGCGTGCGGGAACGACGTTCGACGGCGTTCTCGCGATGATCGGAACACTCGACAGGAACCGCGTCGCAGTGCCGATCATCGCGTTCACGTATTTCAACCCTGTCTTCGTGCGCGGCGTCGAGCGAACGGCGCGCGGATTGGCGGCAGCGGGTTTCGCCGGCACGATCATCCCCGATCTGCCGCCGGAAGAAGCAGGCGGCACGGCGGACGCTTTTGCCTCGAACGGCGTTGCCCTTACCTTTCTCGTGGCGCCGACGACGCCGTCCGAGCGGATACCCATGATCGCCGAACGATCGAGCGGTTTCGTCTACGTCGTCAGCCGGATGGGCGTCACCGGAGCGGGTCAGACGCTCGACGGATCGGTCGCGGCGCTCGTCGACCGTCTCCGGCCGCTAACAGACAAGCCGCTCGCCGTCGGGTTCGGCGTGTCGACACCCGAGCACGCACGGGCGATCGCCGCATATGCAGACGGCGTGATCGTCGGGAGCGCGCTTATCGATCGCCTGTCGAGCGCCGCCGATAAACCCGCCGCCGTCCGTGAGTTATGCGCGGCGCTCGCCCTGGCGTCGAGCCGAGACCAAATCAAGTAGGGCGGGGCCGACGCCAAGTGAGCCGGCCCCGCCGTCGGACTACGAGGCTGCCGCGTTCCGCGACGGAGCGGCCGCGAAACCGGCGACCGCGAGGATGGCACCGGTGATCAAGTGGATCCAGACGTCGCCGCCGCCGATGGGCAAGATGCCGAACAGATCCGGCGTGATGAAACCGATGACCCCGATGAGGAGCAAGATGACGCCGAACGTCTTGCAGAACGTGCCCGCGCCCTCGTCGGTCCGCGACATCGTCACGCCGGCGATGCCGACGACGAGATGGACGATGTTGTGGAGCACGTTCACATGCGCGACTCCGAGCAGCAAGCCGTCCGTCATCGAAAACGATCCGCCGAGCGCGGGGACGAATCCGGCGATGCCGACGATCAGGTAGATCCACCCGAAGACCATGCCGATTGTCTTGGCCATGAAGGAGCCTCCGTAGCCGGGGAAGTGCGCAAACCGCCGCTCGCACAAACGTCTAAAGCCAGACGCTTTGCGCTCAGCGGTAAAAGCTTCGGCAGGTTCGTTCTGTGGGACGGATTGGTCTCCTTGTGGATAGCGCGCAGGCGCGCATCTCAACCCAAAGAAGCGGGCTCGCCGTGAACATCCTGGTCGCGGCGGAAGGTTACGGGGAGGCGCGCAGGCGTCTTGCGCCGCTCGTTCCGCGCGATCGCGTCATCGCGTGCTCGCCGTCATCGCTCGCGTCGTCGCTCGCCGATGTCGACGTCGTCATCCCGTACGTCGCTCAGATCGACGAAGTCGCGATCGCGGCGGGGAGCTTCGGGCTCGTCCAGCAGTTCGGCGTCGGGCTCGAGACGATCGACGTCGATGCCGCGACGCGCGCCGGCGTTTGGGTCGCACGCGTGCCGAGCCGCGGTGTCGGCAATGCAGAATCGGTCGCCGAACACGCGGTCTTGCTGATGCTCGCGCTGTCGCGCCGGTGGCCGGGCGGCGCCCACCTCGGAAAGGCGCCGATGGGAGAACCGAGCGGTCTCGCGCTTCACGGCAAGACGGCGTGCATCATCGGTCTCGGCGACATCGGCTCGGCGCTCGCCGTGCGGCTGCGATCGTTCGGCATGCGGCTCATCGCCGTGCGAAGGCGTCCGGACGAGCTCGGCGCTCCGGAACTCGGCGTCGAACGCGTCTACGGACCCGACGATCTTGACGACGCCGTGGCGCGCGCCGACTACGTCGCTCTATGCGTCAACTACGACGCCGCGAGCCACCACCTCATCGGCGAGCGCACGCTCGCGGCTTTCAAACCGGGATCGTATCTCATCAACGTCGCTCGCGGCGGCCTCGTCGATCACGATGCGCTCGGGAGAGCGCTTGCGGCCGGCCGTCTTGCCGGCGCCGGACTCGACGTCTTCTGGCGCGAGCCGCCCGACGCTTCGAATCCTTTGTTCGCCCACAACGTCATCGCGACGCCGCACGTCGCGGGCGTCACCGACGTCTCGTACGAAGGCATCGCGCACGTCGTCGCCGAGAACATCGAACGCTATCGCCGCGGCGAGGCGCCTTTCCACGCGGTCAACGCACCCGAGCGCGTCCGCGGCCCCGCGAGCGTCGACGCTACGCGTTGACCGAACTCATGTCGGCGTAGCGCGCACCGGCAAACGTTCCCGGCTTTGCCACGGCGGCGATCCGCGCGACGTCGTCCGCCGTCAGCTCGACGTCGACCGCTGCGCAGTTCTGTTCGAGGAGCGCGCGGTGCTTCGTGCCGGGGATCGGCACGACGTGGTCGCCGCGCTTGAGCAGCCATGCGAGCGCGAGTTGCGCGGGCGTGATGCTCCGGGCCGCCGCCATGGACTCGAGGAGCGCGACCACCTTCATGTTGCGCTCGAAGTTCTCGTCGAGGAAGCGCGGGTGGCGCGCTCGGAAGTCGCCGTCGGTGAAGTCACCGGTCGATTTGATCGCGCCCGTCAACAGGCCGCGCCCGAGCGGACTATATGCGACAAAGCCGATGCCGAGCTCGCGTACGGTCGGCAGGATCTCGACTTCGACGTCGCGCGAGAAGAGCGAGTACTCCGTCTGCAGCGCGGTGATGGGATGGACCGCGTGCGCGCGGCGGATCGTGGGCGGCGCCGCTTCGCTCAGTCCGAGGTAGCGGACCTTGCCGGCTTTCACAAGCTCGGCCATCGCGCCGACCGTCTCCTCGATCGGCACGGTCTTGTCGACGCGATGCTGATAGTAGAGGTCGATGCGATCGATACCGAGCCGTTCGAGCGACGCATCGCACGCCTGGCGGACGTATTCGGGCGTGCCGTTGATGCGGATCCACTCGCCGCTCTCGGTCCGCTCGTTGCCGAACTTCGTCGCGACGAACGCTCTGTCGCGGCGGCCGGCGATCGCTTTGCCGACGAGCCGTTCGTTCTTGAACGGCCCGTACATGTCGGCGGTGTCTAGAAAGGTGCAGCCGAGCTCGAGCGCGCGATGGATCGTCGCGATCGACTCTTGTTCAGAGCTCGTGCCGTAGAACTCGGACATCCCCATGCAGCCGAGCCCGATCGCCGAGACGCTCGGACCGTGCTTGCCAAGCCTGCGCTGATTCACTGTGTCGATGACTCCTTTTCTTAGACGGCGAGCGCTGCGTACACCCGCGCGAGGCGGCGCTGGAACTCGAGCGTGCCCGGATCGTCGACGCTCGACAGGTCGCAGTCGATCGGATCGCAGCCGGCGAGGGCTTTCGGCGCCGGGATATCACCGCAAGGTTCGGGCAGCGCATTGCGCAGCACGATGTCGCACGAAGCGATACGCTCGAGCGCGACCTTTTTCCACGAGCGGCCCGGATCGGCGGCGACCATGACGGATGCGGCAGGCCGGATCCAATCGAGCGCCGTCGTGCCCTCGATGAGGACGTGCTCGGCGCCGCGATCGAAGAGATGACGCTGGGCCCGCTCGATCGCATCCGCCGCGGCGTCGCGCAACGTGATCACCCACGCGACCGCGATCGCACCGGCTTGCGAAAGCCGCCATGTGTCGGTGCCTTCTTTGAGTATCGCTCCTCGGCTCGTCACGATGCGGCTGGGCATGCTCGTCGAGACGGTCTCGCAAACGCCGCACGACGCACCGCGTCCGCAGATTCCCGCCGCGTTAGCGACCCGCAGTGCTGCCGCTCCGTGATCGTGAGCGTTCTCGAACTCGCCGTCGGCGACGGTGAGCTTGATCGCGCCGAAACGTAAAGGAGCGAGCGCCTGCAGGGCGCGTTCGCAGGCAAGAGTCTTGCCGACTCCCGAGTGCGGACCTCCGACGATGACGGTGGCCATGAAGGAACGTTCGCGCCGATCTTGCCGTGTCCGCCCAAAGAACCTTTTCGTGCGCTATTGACAGGTCGCGGCGGGCGACCGTAAAGGTCGACCGCACCCCCCTCATTTATTCTGCGGGGTTAGACGGCTGGTTGGGCGCCGAGGATTTCCGGAGTCGCGGTCTTCGCGAACTTCTCGAAGTTATCGCGGAACTTGCGGGCGAGCTCGCGCGCTTTCGCCTCGTATGCGGTTTTGTCGGGCCACGTGTTGCGAGGGTCGAGGATCTCGGACGGCACACCAGGCACGCTTGCCGGCACTTCGACGTGGAAGATCGGATCGGCATGGAACGCGCCGCCGTCGAGCTGTCCGCCGATCGCGGCGTTGACCATCGCCCGCGTGTACGCGAGCTTCATGCGCTTGCCGACGCCGTACGGTCCGCCGCTCCAACCGGTATTGACGAGCCAGCAGCGGACGTCGTGGCGCGCGATACGCTCGCCGAGCAGTTTCGCGTAGACGACCGGCTCGTGCACCATGAACGGCGCGCCGAAGCAGTGCGAAAACGTCGTCTGCGGTTCGGTGACGCCTTTCTCGGTGCCCGCGACCTTTGCGGTGTAGCCGGATAGGAAGTGGTACATCGCCTGCGCCGGCGTCATGCGCGCTACGGGCGGCAGCACGCCGAACGCGTCACACGTGAGCATGACGAGATTGCGCGGATGCCCGGCTTTGCCGCCTGGTGCGACGTTCGTGACCGAAGTGAGCGGGTATGCGGCGCGCGTGTTCTCGGTGTAGCGGTCGGAGTCGAGGTCGAGCTCGCGCGTCGTCTCATCGATGACGACGTTCTCGAGCACGGTCGCGAACGTGCGCGTCGTCGGGAAGATCTGCGGCTCGAGCTCTGCCGACAGATGGATGGCCTTCGCGTAGCAGCCGCCCTCGAAGTTGAAGACGCCCGTGTCGGTCCAGCCGTGCTCGTCGTCGCCGATGAGCGCGCGCTCCGGGTCGGCGGAGAGCGTCGTCTTGCCGGTGCCCGAAAGACCGAAGAAGATCGCGGTATCGCCGGCCTTGCCGACGTTCGCCGAGCAGTGCATCGGCATCGCGCCCCGCAGCGGCAGCAAGTAATTCATGACCGTGAAAATGGACTTCTTGATCTCGCCGCCATAGGTCGTGCCGCCGATGAGGATGAGCTTGCGTCCGAGGTCGACGATGATGAACGTCTCCGAGCGCGTGCCGTCGCGCGAAGGGTAGGCGAGGAAATTCGCTGCGTCGACGACCGCGAACTCAGGCGTGAAGCTCGAGAGCCGATCGGTGGTCGCTGGGATGAAGAGGTGCCGTGCGAAGAGGTTGTGCCACGCGTATTCGGTGACGACGCGGATCGGGAGGCGATAGGCGGGATCGGCTCCGGCGAACGCGTCGAGCACGAAGACGTCCTTGTCGCGAAGATGCTCGTCGACGCGGCTAAGGAGCGCCTCGAACGCATCGCGTTCGAACGGCTTATTCGTCTTGCCCCAATCGACATGTTTTTCGCTGCCGGGCTCGCGGACGAAGAACTTGTCTTGCGGCGATCGGCCCGTGTGCTTGCCGGTGCGGACGACGAGCGGACCCGCGGCCGCGGCGATCCCTTCGCGTCGGCGGATCGACTCTTCGAAAAGCGCCGCGGCGGAGAGATTGCGTGACGCCGACCGGACGGGTCCGAATCCGAAAACCTCGAGGCCGATGGATTCGCCGGTGATGACAGCCATTGAGGAGGCAGCTCCTGCGAAATCGCGATGCGGGACGAAGCGCGAGCCCTACCGCGATACGGCCCGGCGAGAATATTGTCCTAGTATACCCCATATCGTCCGTTGCCGGATGAGTCCTTCGCTCGCGCCCTGCGAGGATTGTCGCGCGGCGAAACTCGCGAGGCCACCGGCCGGTAGCACATGACGTCATCCGGAGGTGCGCACGTTGAAAACCATACTTGTCATCCTTGCGATCGTCGTCGTCATCGGCCTCATACTGCCGGTGCTGCATCTGCTCGCCGTCGTGCTCGCGGTCGTCGTCAGCGCGATCGTCGTCATGGCCGCGTGGAAAGTACTATTCGGCGGCAATGCGGCCGCAGCGGGCATCGGTCAAGATCGCGGCGGACCGCCCGCGATCAACGGCTAGCTCGGCGACGAGGTAGTCTCGCAGATCAGGGTGTCGGAGACGGAGCGGCCGCGAACGCGATCGCCGCGCTTCTCGGCGCTATCGTGACGGGCATGCCGCTCACGAATTTGATCCTCGCGCCGACGTCGAGCACGCCGCCGCCGACGATCTTGAGCGTACCCGTGTACGTGCCCGAGAATGGAAACGGATACGTCGCCGTCACGCTGGGATTGACGACGGCGGCGCACGACCCGATAGGCTTTCCGCCGACGTAGCACATCGCATACTGACGCGCATAGACGCCGCCCATGTCGAGGCCGGAAATATCTGTCGGCGCCGGCGCGAGCGGCTGCAGCGCGACGATCGACGATTCCGGGAACACCTCGAAGCCGCTCCTCGGTTTGAACTCCTCGTCGAGGATCGTCGTCGCCGGATCGTACGTCAGCAAGACAGATGCGATGACGTACGTGCGAAGCGGGGCTTGCCCTTCCGCCGCGCTGTGGGCGCTGCTGTTCGCGTTGCAGACGAACAGCTTGTGCGCGGCCGCCATGTCGAGCTCGATGTTCTCCGTCGCAAGCCACTGCGAACCGTGCGCGGGCTCTGGCGGCGGATCCGGATCGTTCGGCGTCGAGGCCGGCTGGCGCGAGTAGCAGTTCTCCGCCATCCCGCCCGATGTCGCGACGTTGAGACCGAACGCTTGCGGGGTGCGCGAAGGGTTCGGATGCTGCGAAGTTCCGAGACCGTTGTAGACGATCGACACGGATTCGCCCGCGGCCGCCGCATCGGCGATCATGTTCTGGTCGAGGCCGATGCTCGCGGCGGTCCATCCGGCCTCTGAGTAGCGGCACGGCGCGGCGTTCGAGCTCCTGATGGAATCGGCCGTGTCTTCGAAGACGTACGCCGGCGTGACGGCCGTCTGAGCGACAAAAGCCGTCACCTCATCCGCCCAGGACTGCGCGAGATGCGTCGAATGCGGATCCATCAGGTACGTCGTATAATCGGTGGGCGTCGGCGGCGGACCCGGCGGGGGCGTCGGCAATCCGTAGCCGATGCGATAGATGCGCGCACCTTGGCAATCGTGTGCGAAATCTTGCGGCTGGTCGTCGGGGAAGTGCGGCTTGCCGTCCTGGGCTTGATGGTTCGGATTCGTATACGGCACGACGCCGATGCCGCCCGCCGCGATCGCTTGCGCGAGCGGTACGTCGCGAACGCTTTGCCCGACGAGCGCGAAATCGAGATACGGCCGGACGCTTGACCAGTCGGGCGCGGGATTCGCGTGGTCCGCGTTGATCCAGGTGAGCAGATGTGTGGTCGCCTGGACATCGCGATGGACGAGCGCCGGTGACCCCGGCTCGCGAGGAGTGGCGAACATCGGCGGCGATTGGCTGCACCCGACGCCGAGCACCGCTGCGGCGACGATCGCGTAGAGGATCGTGCGCACGTGCAAGACTCGGTGCGCCGTAGACGGTCCGCACTGCATGTGCCACTATTGTATGGTCAGCACAGGGCGGGCCTAGGGTCGAAGGTCATCGCCGGGCGGTCATATGATTCGGCGTGACTTCGGGTCCCTAGCCGGATTGCCCAAGGCGGGCGCTCCCAACCGCGCTTCCTTACCTACAAGGCCTCTTTGAGCTTCGAGGCGTCGATATTCGCACCGCACAAAACGACGACGACCTTCATGCCCGCGAAGTCATCGAGCGCGGCGAGGCCGGCGACGGCGACCCCCGCCGAACCCTCGACGAGAAGATGCTCGCGTTCGATGACATCGCGCATCCCCGCCCCGATCGCGGCTTCGTCGACGTCGATGAAGCCGTCGACGTAAAGGCGGCAAAGGTCGAAGGTGATCGTGTCGTGGTCGATGCCGCCCGCCGTCGCGTCCGAGAGGGTCGGCGTGTGCTCGGTGTCGATGACGCGGCCGGCTTTCACGGATTCCATCATCGTTTTCGAATTCCGAGGCGAGACGGCGACGACGCGCGTGCGTTTCGTTGCGGCCTTTAGGAAACCGGCGATGCCGCCGACGAGGCCGCCGCCGCCGAGCGACGCGATGACGAGGTCGACGCCGTCGAGTTGGCGCGCGATCTCGACGCCGACCGTCGCTTGGCCGGCGACGACATCGATGTCGTTGTACGGCGAGACGTAGACCATACCGTGTTCGGCCGCGTACGATCGAGCGTGCCGCTCGGACGCGCCGCCTTCGGCTCCATGGAACCGGACGTCGGCGCCGTAGCGGCGGATGTTGTCGACTTTTGTCTGCGCGGCGCCCTCGGGCACGAAAACGATGCCGGCGACGCCGAGTCGTTTCATCGCGAACGCCATGGCGAGGCCGTGATTGCCCGTCGATGCGGCTACAACGCCGCGCGCGCGCTCGTCCTCTCCAAGCGAGAGCAGCTTATTGAAAGCGCCTCGCACCTTGAACGAGCCCGTGAGTTGGAGGTTTTCAAGCTTGAGATAGATGTCGGCGCCGTGCTTGTCCGAAAGGGAATCCGATCGTCGCAGCGGCGTCTCGAACACGACCGGTCGTATGCGCGCTTCGGCCCCGAGCGCGAGGGAAGGGATGTCGAGCATGGCGGTCACGCCGCGCCGTTCCCTCCGGCATCGAACGCGACCTCGACGTGTCCGGACCTTCCACAAGATTGTCGATTTATGGACAGCCGCTCACAGCCGGCCCACAAGCGTCTCCACAAGGGAGCGTCGAAGGGACCCGGAATAGAGCCCAAACACGTGTTCGAGCACCCGGAGATCCATGGCGCGCAGCTTCGTCCACCTCCACGTCCATAGCGAGTACTCGCTCCTCGACGGCGCGTGCCGCATCAACGACCTCATCGGCGCGGCGAAAGAGTTCGACATGCCGGCGATCGCGCTCACCGATCACGGCGTGCTCTACGGTGCGCTCGAATTCTACTTCGCGGCCCGCTCGCAAGGCGTCAAGCCGATCATCGGCTGCGAGATGTACGTCGCGCCGCGCGGACATCGCGATCGAACGGCGCGAGACGAATACCATCTCACGGTGCTCGCCGCCGACGCCGAAGGTTACCGCAACCTCATCCGGCTCGTCTCGACCGGATACATCGACGGTTACTACTACAAGCCGCGCGTCGATCTCGATCTGCTCGCCGCGCACAACCGCGGTCTCATCGTTCTTTCCGGCTGCCTCGGCGGGGGCGTGCAACAGCGGCTGCTGAAAGGCGATGTGGCCGGTGCGCGCGATCTCCTGGGCAGCTATCGCGCGATCTTCGGCGAGCGGTTCTTCATCGAACTGCACCACCATCACATGGCGCTCGAAGACAAGGTGCGTCCGCAGCTCCGGCAGCTATCGGCGGAGCTTGGCATCCGAGCGGTGGCGACGAACGACTCGCACTACCTGCGCAAAGACGACGCCGCCGCGCACGACGTCCTGCTCTGCATCGGCACCGGGCGCATGGTCTCCGATCCGGACCGCATGCGCTTCGACGGCGACGACTTCTACGTCAAGTCGGCGGAAGAGATGCGCGAGCTGTTCGACGACGACGCCGCCGCGTGCGATGCGACGCTCGACATCGCCGGCATGGTCGACATCGATCTCGAATCGACGTCCTTCGCATTGCCCGCCTTTCCCGTGCCGCCGGGCGAGGTGGACGACAAAGCGTATCTGCGAAAACTCTGCATGGATGGGCTCGTCGAGCGCTACGGCGAGCCCGAGCCCAAGCACCTCGAGCGGGTCGAGCACGAGCTCGGCGTCATCAATAGCATGGGCTACGCGTCGTACTTCCTGATAGTCTGGGATTTCATACGCTACGCACGCGAGCGGGGAATACCCGTCGGTCCTGGTCGCGGCTCTGCCGCAGGCAGTCTCGTCGCATATGCGCTGCGCATCGCGGACGTCGACCCGTTCCGCTACAATCTCTTCTTCGAGCGCTTCCTCAACGCGGACCGCATCTCGATGCCCGACATCGACACGGATTTCTGTTTCGAGCGCCGCGACGAAGTCATCGAATACGTCACCGAGAAGTACGGCAAGGATCGCGTCGCCCAGATCGTGACGTTCGGAACGATGGCGGCGCGCGCGGCGGTGCGCGACGTCGGCCGCGTCATGGGCGTGCCGCTCGGTGACGTGGACCGCATCGCAAAGCTCATCCCGAACATCCCGACGAATCCGGTGACGATCCGCCAGGCGATCGACACGGTTCCCGAGCTGACGTCGATCTATCAGAGCAACCCGCAGGCGCGCAGTCTGCTCGACACCGCGATGCGCGTCGAGGGACTCGCGCGGCACGCGTCGACGCACGCCGCCGGCGTCGTCATCGCGCCCGGTCCGATCACGGACTATGCGCCGCTCGTACGTCTGGGCGACAACGACGTCAACACGCAGTACTCGATGGAGTGGGTCGAGCGCGTCGGACTGCTCAAGATGGATTTCCTCGGCTTGCGCAACCTGACGGTCATCGCAGCCGCGGCGGCCGAGATCAAGCGAACCGCCGATCCGGAGTTCGCGATCGAGACGATTCCGCTCGACGACGCGAAGACGTACGAGCTGCTATCGGCCGGTCAGACGACCGGGGTATTCCAGCTCGAAAGCGCCGGCATGCGGCGCTACATCGCCGAGCTCAAGCCGACCCGCATCGAAGACGTCATCGCGATGGTCGCGCTCTATCGGCCCGGGCCGATGGACTGGATCCCGGACTTCATCGCGGGCAAGCACGGGCGGCGCAAGATCACGTATCTGCACCCGAAGCTCGAGCCGATCCTCGAAGAGACCTATTCCGTCGCCGTCTACCAAGAGCAGGTCATGCAGATCTGCCGCGACCTCGCGGGCTACACGGTCGCGCAAGCGGATGCGATGCGCAAGGTCATCGGCAAGAAGATCAAAGAGAAGATCCCGGTCGAGCGAGAGAAGTTCGTCAAAGGCTGCAGCGCGTGCGGAATCGAGGCGCCGCTCGCGGAGCGGATCTGGCAATTCATCGAGCCCTTTGCGGGCTATGGTTTCAACAAAGCGCATTCGGTCTGCTACGGGCTGCTCGCGTACAGGACCGCGTGGCTCAAAGCGAATCATCCGCTCGCGTTCATGGCGGCGCTGCTGACGTCCGTGAAGGGCAACACCGACAAGGTCGTCGAGTACCTCGCGGAATGTGTGAACCTCCGGCTGCCGATCTTGCCGCCCGACGTCAACGAGAGCAGCACCGACTTCACCGTCGTCGACGGCGCTATCAGGTTCGGACTCGGCGCGCTCAAGAACGTGGGCGAGGGCGCGATCGTCGAGCTCATCGCAAAACGCTCGAACGGACCGTACTCGTCGCTCGCCGACATCTGTGCCCGAGTCGACACGCGGCTCGTCAACCGGCGGGTCCTCGAGTCGATGACCAAGGGCGGTGCGCTCGATTCGCTGCCCGGCGGCCGTTCTCGCCAGCTCGCCGGCCTCGAGGCGGCGCTCGACTACGGGCAACAGCTCGCCCGCGATCGCGAACTTGGCCAAACGTCGCTCTTCGGTGGACACGACACGGGGTCTCTGCCCGCTCCGGCACTGCCGAGTTCCCCCGAGCTGTCGCCCGCGGCGCGGCTGTCGTACGAGAAGGAAGCGATCGGCGTCTATCTCTCGGGTCATCCGCTCGCGGACAAGGCCGCCGATCTCGCGCGCAAGACGACCTGCAGCATCGCGAGTTTGCGCGAGCTGCCTGAAGACGACTTCGCCGTCATCGGCGGCGTCGTGTCGTCGACCCGGCGCGTCGTCACGAAGGCCGGCGGCCAGATGCTCATCGCTCGCCTCGAGGACATGACGTCGGCGGTCGAGGTCGTCGTGTTTCCGAAATGGTATGCGGAGCTCGCGCCGATCTTCGCCGACGATGCCGTCGTCGTCGTCAAGGGTCGCGTCAAAGAACGGCGCGCGATCGGGAAGCCGCTCGCGGCCATCAATGTCGACGCGGCGGACGACGATCGGCCGGAAGTGAGTTTGCACGCGCTCGAAGCATGGCCGCTCGCTCACGCACGTGCCCTAGGCACGCGGGAGTATCGGCCGGTCGTGGTCGAGAAAAACAATGACGCGGGATCGATCCACGTGAAACTTCTGGGCGACGCTGCCGACGCACGTCGTCTCGCGCGCCTTCGCGAGCTCGTCCTCGAAGCAGCCGGCGGCTCGTGCCGGATCGTGCTTCACGCGGGCTCGGGAAGCGACGAGCGCAAACCGCTGCGCCAATCTGTCACCTCGACTGCCGCGCTCCGGACGGAGCTCGCGGCGGTATTCGGCGGGGACAATGTCTGGGAAGCCGAGGCGTGAGCCCTGTCAAGCTCGTCGCAGTCGACCTCGACGGCACCCTCATCGGTCCGGACCTGAAGATATCCGACCTCGACAAGAATGCCATCGAGCACGCCGCTGCCGCCGGCGTCGAGATATGCATCGCCACCGGTAGACTTTTCTCGGCCGGCGTGCCTTTCGCCCGATCGCTCGGTTTGCACGGCTTTCTCATCCCGCTCAACGGCGCCGCCGTCTTCGACATCGACAGCGCGACGATCGTGCGCTCCGTGCCGCTCGACGCGGCGATCGCACTCGAAGCGCTCGAAGCGACGCGCGCCGCGGGCATGCGCGTCCAGCTCTATTTCGGCGACCGGCTCTATCTCGACGGCACGGACGCTCGCAGCGACGAGTACCTCAGATTGTCGCGCGTCGAGCCGGTCTTGGTCCCCGATCTTAGCGCCCTCTTGACGGGCCAAGCATCCGGACAAGGGCCGATGAAACTGCTCGCGATAGCGGACCCGTCGACCGTCCAAAACCAGGTGCGGGAGCTCGGCGCTCGCTTCGGCAAGCGAGCGAACGTGTTCCGTAGCCTTCCACAATACCTCGAAATCACCGATCCGCGAGCCGACAAGGCGACCGCGCTCGCCTGGGTGGCCTCCCAGCGGCGGCTCGATAGGTCGCAAGTCGCCGCCATCGGTGATGCCGATAACGACGCGCCAATGCTCCGCTGGGCAGGCAGATCGTACGCCGTGGGCAACGGCTCGCCGCTGGCTACGCAAGCGGCGCTGCGGGTCGTCGCGCCGCTCGGCGCCGGAGTCGCCGAAGCGTTCGCGGACCTCTTCGACGGCGTGGCGTTCGAACGTGCGTAAGCGCGTCAGGGTGTCGCCGCATTCGATCGGCGTTCAGGTCGTCGCCGTCGCTCTCGTCCTGCTCGCGACCGCGCTCGTCGCTTTCGGGTTCAAAGAGGCGGGCGATGCGCGCCTCGCTTTCGTCGGTCTGAACGTTTCGGGCGAGGCGCGCACGCCGGTTAGCGACATCCTCTATGCCGCCGGCTTTGCGAAGGGCACGAACGTCTGGCTTCTCGACACCGGCGCCGCAAGGCGGCGCATCGAGGCCCTTCCGTGGGTGGCCACCGCCGCTTTACAGCGGACCTGGCCGAACCGCGTCTCCGTTTCCGTCACCGAGCGTCAGGCGGTCGTGCGGGTACGTCTCTCCGGTGCGTCGGCCGAGGAGCCCGCCGCCTCTGAAGCGCTGATCGACGCGACCGGGCGCGTTCTCGACATCTCCGCTCTCGGCCGGCCGGACCCCAGAGAAGAGCAAGCCGCCGCTTTGCCGCTCATCCGCCTCGACCCGGCGCCATCGGGACTAGCGCCTGGTTCGCCGATGCCCGGTGACGACTTCCAACAGGCGTACGACGCGCTCGTGCAGCTGCGGGCGCTCGGACTCCGCGTCTCGGAAGTCGATATCAGACCGGCGACCGGCATCACCGTCACCTCAGACGACGGATTGCGGGCGATACTCGGCACCGCAGACGACCTCGCGAAGAAGGTGACGCTCTTCAAATCGATCGTGCCGAAGATCGCCGCGCCGGAAAACGTCGTCTACGTCGACTTGCGAAGTGTGCGCACGCCGACGGTGCTCTATCGATGAACGCGTTGATCGCGACGATCGCTCGAACGCCTTGCAGGGATGTGCCCGCGCGTTTGGAATGCTGGCGGCGGACTCTTGGCGACCCTATGGGTCGCCAGCGTTGTTCTTGGCGACGCTTATCCACAGCCTGTGGACAGCGCGCGGAGAAACCGGCGGATAACGGGGATAGCCTTGGCACGTAGCGACCTCATCGCCGGTCTCGACATCGGCACCACGAAGACAGCGGCGGTCATCGCGACAGTCGGACGTGACGGCGATATGGACATCGTCGGTTTCGGCGTGTGTCCGTCCGTCGGTCTGCGCAAAGGCGTCGTCACCGACCTCGAAGAGACGGTCAAGTCGATCGAGGGCGCGACCGAGACCGCCGAGCGGATGGCGGGCGCACATATCGAGTCGGCATTCGTCGGCGTCACCGGCGAGCACGTCCGATCGCAGAACTCTCACGGCATCGTCGCCGTCGGCGGCGACGACCGAGAGGTCGTGCCGGGCGACGTCAAGCGGGTCGTCGACGCGAGCAGCATCATCAACCTGACCGCGGATCGTCAGATAATCCACACGCTGCCGCGCGAGTACGCGGTCGACGGCCAAAACGGCATCACCGACCCAGTCGGCATGTCGGGCGCGCGGCTCGAGGTCGACACGCACATCGTCACGGCGGGCTCGTCGTTCGTCGCGAACGTCCTCAAATGCGTCCATCGCGCCGGCATCGAGCCGACGGGCGTCATCTTCGAGCCGCTCGCCAGCGGCGCGGCAGTGCTCTTGCCTGAAGAGCGCAACGCCGGCGTCGTACTGCTGGACATCGGCGGCGGAACGACCGACGTCGCGGTCTATTGGGGCGGCGGCGTCTACCACACGTGGACGGTGCCGGTCGGCGGCAACATCGTCACGAACGACGTGGCGCTCGGTCTCAAGACGAGTTTCCAAGAGGCCGAGAACATCAAGCACGCGTACGGTACCGCCGACATGTCGCGCGACCTGGGGGAAGAGACGTTCGAGGTGAAAGCGTTGTCCGGACGGACGACGCGCTCGGCATCGAAGACGTTCCTCCGCCAGATCATCGTCGCTCGCATGACGGAGATCTTCAAGCTCGTGCGGGCGAACCTCGCGCAGAACTGCCCGCCCGAGGTGATGCTCGCAGAGCTCGTCGTCACCGGAGGCGGCGCAAGGCTCGAGGGCATCGACTCGCTCGCATCGGAGTTCTTCGACCTGCCCGCACGCATCGGAACGCCGATGCACGTCGGCGGGCTGACCGAGACGATAAAGAATCCCGCGTTCGCGACCGCAGTGGGGCTCGTGCTGTTCGGAGCATCGGACCACGCGAGCACGCAATCGAAGGACGGCGAGCGCAAAGGAGTTTGGTTCCGGATGACCTCGTGGTTGTCCGAATACATCGGTTGAACGAGAAAGGGGTTCCAGACATGACGGAGCAGCGGCGCTACGTGCCGGAGCACATGGCGAGCATCAAAGTCATCGGCGTCGGCGGCGGCGGCTGCAACGCCATCAACCGGATGGTCGACGCCGGCATCAAAGGCGCCGAGTTCTACGCGGTCAACTGCGACGTGCAGGCGCTGAAGAATTCGCGGACCGAGAACAAGCTGCAGATCGGGCAAAACCTGACGCGCGGCTTGGGAGCGGGCGCCGATCCGGAGATCGGGCGGCAGGCGGCCGACGAGTCGAAAGAAGACCTCGCGCTGCTCGTCGAAGGCACCGATCTCGTCTTCATCACCGCCGGCATGGGCGGTGGCACGGGCACGGGCGCCGCGCCGATCCTCGCCGAGCTCGCGCGCTCGGCCGGAGCGCTGACGGTCGGCGTCGTGACGAAGCCGTTCGGCTTCGAGCTGCGCAAGCGGGCGCAGATCGCCGAGCGCGGCATCGCCGAGCTCGAACAGAAGGTCGACACGCTCATCGTCATCCCGAACGACCGCCTGCTCTCGGTCATCGAGAAGAAGACGCCGCTCGTCGAGGCGTTCCGCTACGCCGACGACGTGTTGCGCCAAGGCATCCAGGGCATCACGGATCTCATCACGCAGCCCGGTTTGATCAACCTCGACTTCGCCGACGTGCGGCGCGTCATGACGGACGCCGGTTCCGCGCTCATGGGCATCGGCATCGGGAGCGGCGAGCATCGCGCCGCAGATGCGGCGCAAAAGGCCGTGTCGAGCCCGCTGCTCGAGGCGACGATCGACGGCGCTCGCGGCGTCATCTTCAACATCTACGGCGGATCGGATCTGTCGATGTACGAGGTGAACGAAGCGGCGGAGGCGATCGCGAAGACGGTCGATCCGGACGCTGAGGTCATCTTCGGCGCGACGATCGACGACCGGCTCCAGAACGAAGTGCGCGTCACCGTGCTCGCGACCGGCTTCGGGTCGCGCGCTCGCGATCGTCAGCGCGTCCTCGGCGTCGGCGAGATCGAAAAGGTCAAGCCGATCAGCATGGACGAGATCGAAGTGCCCGCCTTCCTTCGCTACAACAAGTAGTCAGCGGGGAAAACGGCGGCCGGCGTCGCGCGAGGCGAGCCGGCCGCCGCTTTTTTTTCTCAGACGATCCAAGGCGCGGTGACGTAGTCGACCGCTGCATCGCCGGATTCTACGTCCGCAGCGAGTCGCTGACCGACGCCAGGGTGGATGGTGAGGGTGCGCAGCGCGGCGACGTCGTGCCACTCGCAGGCGACGACCCGCGGGTCCGTCGAGGGTCCGACTTCGTTTGCGAGCGTGGCCTCGAAGATAAGCTGCAGGAGGTGCTTGGAGCCGTCAGGTGCGATCGCTTCGACGACATAACGCAGCGCGCCGATCGTGACGGCGGCGCTGGCTTCCTCGCGCAGCTCGCGCGTCAGCGCTTCGATCGCGGTTTCGCGCGTTTCGATCCCGCCGCCGGGGAGCAGGTACGACGTGCGTCCATGTTTGACGTGTCGCGCGAGGAGCACGCGACGATCGCGAACGATGAGCGCAGCAACGCGTACGCGGACCATTGTGAAGCGCGACACCTCGCCAAGGAAGGTTTTTCCGCCGTCGACGACGATTTTCGTGTGGAGGGCGACACTTCGCGCGGGTCCAGTGGACCCCTCCGGCGCGACATATACGCTTGCGAAGGAGCGCTACGGATGAAGGTACTGTGCGCGGATCACACCGATGTCGACGTTCCAGTCGCGAAGGTATTCGATTTCGTGACCGACGTGGCGCGCTGGCCCGTGTGGATGCCGTCGGTCGTGAACGCGCAGCAGCCCGAGTCGCAACCGCTGGCCGTCGATGAGGAACTGCTCGTCTGCATGCACGCCGGGAGCCGGCGGTGGCAAGAGACGTTCGAAGTGAAGCGACTCGTCCGCAACGCGTTCCTGTCGCTCGAGGGACTTTACTCGGCCGCGCGCCGCATCGATTTCCGATTCGAGCAGCGCGGCAAGCAGACGCGCGTCGCTTGTTCGATCGGGTATCCGCTCTTCGGCGGCCTCGTCGCGCGTGCGATCGACGCGATGTCGAAACGACGTCGCGTGCGACGCGATCTGCACGACTCGCTCGTGCGCCTCAAAGGCCTGCTCGAAGAGCAAGTCGAATATACGGCGGTTGGCGAGAACCTCTTCGACGCGGAAGAGGGTGCGCTGGCTGCGACGGTCCGGCCAAAAGCGGCGGAGCCAGCAGTAGCGCTCTAGAGTCACCGCCCCCCGGATACGATGCCAGTATACGAGTATCGCTGCAAGTCATGCGGCAAGACCCACGAGGTCCAACACGGCTTCAACGACAAACGGCCGACCGAGTGTCCGTCGTGCGGCGGTGAGCTCGTCCGCGTCTTCCATCCGATAGGGCTTGTCTTCAAGGGCAGCGGCTTCCACAAGACCGACTACGGCGGCGCGTCGTCGCGCGCGCCCTCGGACAGCAAGTCGTCAGAAACGCCACCCTCCGACTCCAAATCGGCCGAGTCGAAGGCCGGAGCTGCGAGTTCCGACGGTAAGACCGCCAGCTCGAAGCCATCCGATTCGTCGACGTCCTCAACTGCCTCGACACCCAAGTCGGGCGACTCGTCCTCGGGTTCTTCGTCAGCCAAGACATGAAACTCGAGAGCGCGTCGATCGTCGCGATCATCATCGGCGCGATCGCCGTGCTCGCGGCCGCCGTCTATGCGCTCCTTGCGGCGCTGCAGACGCGATCGCGCGTGAGGCGCATCTCGGATTCGCCGGCGCTCGTCGCGGCGTCCAAACTACCTGCGCTCGGCGAACGCATCTCCGCCGGCGTCGAGAGCCTTCAGGCCGCTAGCGATCGCTGGGACGCACTCGTCGAGCAGCTCACGGCCGCGCAAGACGCGACCGCGCGTCTTCAGAGCGGGATCGATTCCGTCGCGGCTTGCATTGTCGACTTACTCGACGTCTTCGCGCCGTCACTTCGCGGCCGGGCATCCTAAATGTGCCGAGGAATATCGAAACGTGAGGCTGCCACGAGCATGAGAACGGTGCGCACAATTCTCTGCCTTGCGATCGTGCTGTCAGCGCTCACCCCACAAAGTGCGATAGCGCGAGACTTCGTAGGCTCCCAGTGCTTGGCGGACCCGTGGGTCTACTCACCAAGTCAAGAGGCTTCGCCAAGCGCCTCCGTTTTCGTTGCGCCAGGTGCGGCTACAACGCCGTTGAGCCAAACCTCAGAGATTACCGGCCGGGTTCACCTCGACGACCTTTGCGGTGAGCCGCTCGGCGGAGCGTCTGTCGTGCTCACCGGACAGTATCATTGGTACCTGGAAACAACCGGCCCGAATGGTCTATTCGACTTCTCGGACCTGTCCCCGGGTAGTTATCAAGTGGCCGCGGACAAGACTCACTTCTGGCGCGACTACGGCGAGTGCGGCGGAAGCAGCTCGGAGGCTTCGATCGATATCGAGGCGCGGACCACCGTCATCCAAGATCTGATGCTCGACTCAGTGCGCCGTCAGTACGCCGTGGTCGCCGACTGCTACACGCTTGTAGCCCCGAAGACGCCTCCTATCGTTCAAACGTCTCTCACGTCCGCATTGCTCGACGGGCTAGACCCGATCGTCGATGGCGACGCCCGATTGCGTTACGCGGTGGTGGACGACGCTGGCTCGGAGGCGCTTGCCTCGTGGTGTACGCCGGCCTATGAGGGGCAGGTGCTGCTTGCTTGGGGCATCAACGGCTGGGCAGTCAAGGACGACCGCGCAGCGATGGACGCGATGACTCTAGGCGGCGACAGCCTGAGTTGGAACACTGCCGAATCACTGATCGGCATCGTGCGGGCCCATAGCACCGTCGGCTGTGACTGGCTCTGATCACCCCAACGCCATGACGCAAAACGCTCGCGTCGCCGCGCTGTACGACATCCACGCGAACCTGCCCGCACTCGAAGCGGTCCTCGAAGATGTCCGGAAAGCCGGCGTCGATAGGATCGTCATCGGCGGCGATGTGCTGCCCGGTCCGATGCCGCGCGAGACGATCGCGACGCTGCTCGCACTCGACGTGCCCGTCCGATTCGTCCAAGGCAATGGCGACCGCGAAGTGCTCGAACGGATGCACGGCGTGGAGTCGAAGACGCTTCCAGAACAGGTACGCGAAGTCATCACATGGACGGCGGAACAGCTGGACTCGGGCCACGAGCAAGTCCTCGCGGCTTGGCAGAAATCCGTCCGATCGCGCGTGTCGGAGATCGGCGACGTGCTGTTCTGCCATGCGACGCCCCGCAACGACACGGAGATCTTCACGCGCTGCACGCCCGAGGAGCGGCTCGCGCCGATATTCAGCGGATTAGGGGTCGAGATCGTGGTCTGCGGTCACACGCACATGCAGTTCGACCGCGCGATCGGGAGCGTGCGCGTGGTGAACGCCGGCAGCGTCGGGATGCCCTTCGGAAGACCAGGCGCGTATTGGTTGCTGCTCGGCCCCGACGTGCAGCTCCGTCGCACCGACTTCGATCTTACGGCCGCAGCGGCGCGCGTTCGAGCGACGCGATATCCGCAAGCAGAGGACTTCGCCGCGAACAACATCCAACAGCCGCCGACGGAAGAAGAGGTGCTCGGCGCCTGGAGCGGCGCCGAACTGCGTTAGGCCTCGCCCGCCGTCACTCGAACGACGAGCGCCACGCGTCGGCGAAGCCGGGGAACGACGTATCGATGCAATCCGCGTCGTCGATCCGGATGGGCGCACCGGCCGCGAGCGCGAGAATAGCCGCAGACATACCGATGCGGTGGTCGCCCTCGGTAGGGATCCGCTCCGGTGCGTACGATCGGCCACTCGAAGTGATCGAGATGCCGTCAGGCAGTTCTTCAGCGTTCACGCCGAACGCGCGAAGGAGCCGCACGGTCGTCGCGATCCTGTCCGATTCTTTCGTCCGCAGCTCGGACGCATTGCGGATCTCGAAGTCGAGCCCCACGGAAGCGGCGAGGGCGCAGAGCGCGGGGATCTCGTCGATAAGGTTTGGGATCAGCGCTGCGTCGATGGCAGCGGTACGAAGATCGCGACCACCACGGACGACGACATCGCCGATCGGCTCGCCGTACACTTCGCGTTTGTCCGAGATCTCGATGTCCGCTCCCATCGCGCGTAAGACGTCGAGAGCGGCGGTGCGCGTCGGATTAAGTCCGACAGCTGCGAGGCGCAGATGCGATCCGGGCAGTGCGGCGGCGCCGGCCATGAAGAAGAAGGCCGCGGAAAAATCGCCTGGCACGCGATAGTCGGCGAGCGGCTTGAGTGACGAAGTCTCAACCGCGATGCTCCGTCCATTCACATCCAAGGTCGCACCCATCGAGCGGAGCATTCGTTCGGTGTGATCGCGGGTATGCGAATGTTCCGTGACGACCGTCGGCCCTTGCGCACGGAGCGCAGCGAAGAGCACCGAGGATTTCACTTGCGCTGATGCGACCGGCAGCGTGATCGCGGCTCCTCGAAGCGGCTGCTTCGAGGAGCGCAGTGCCAAGGGGGGCCGTCCTTCATTCGTCTTCACGTCTGCGCCCATCGCGCGCAGGGGCTCTGCGACGCGTTCCATGGGCCGTCGCCGCAGCGATTCGTCGCCGTCGAGCGTCGCATCGACGCGGCCGGCGATGAGCCCGGCGAGCATCCGCATCGTGCTGCCGGAGTTGCCGCAATCGAGCGTAGAAAGCGGCGTACGAAACTCTCGGAC
>JANWLL010000009.1 GCA_025450855.1 Vulcanimicrobiia bacterium | reverse complement strand
TCCTTTGGTGGAGGACATCCCATCCTCGATCGCCGCCCTCGCCGGACCGATGCATGAGGCCCCGACGCCGGCGATGAGGGACGCGGCCGTAATGGCGGCCAGGCGCTTTGTATTGTGTTTCATGGACCAAAGTTACCAGAGTGCCGTGCGGCCCTCGTGCGCGGCCTGCCCGTGAAAAGTTGTAGCGGTCGAGCTTTAGCTCGACCGTGGCGGCATGCCCACGAGACTTTGTGCGGCTATCCCCGGCCTTCGGCTCCGGCGGTCTTCACGGGCAACTGCAGCGCGATGAAATCTCCGACTTCGCCGGGGCTGCCGACGAACATGCGCCGTCCGGTCGCCACGTGCTGCACGGAACCGCGCCACTGCGCCTCGCCGCCCCCGCGCTCCAGCCACATGCGCACCAGGAATACGTGCTCGACTCGTCCGTCGTTGTCCACTTCATTCTCCGCGTCGCGCTCGCGCCTGCCGCTTGGGTGAGCGCTTGACTGGAGTATAGCGCACGGCTGAACCGCCGGCGTACGCGGGCCATTCGTCGCGTTCCGCCGCCGCGGCCACTTCGAGATTGAGCGGCAGGGCGAGGAACGCCGCTCGAGTCTCGGCGTCGGCGATCTTCGCCGCGAAGCCGTCCATCAGGGCCACGGCCCGGTCGAGCAACTCCCGCGCCTCGGCAGTATTCGCTGCTGCCCGACTCACCTGCGCTGCCGCCCAATAGCAATAGTGCGGCCAGAACGCGCCCGCCGTCGAGACGTTAGCAGTGTTCAGTAACAGGTTCGACGCCGCGACGGCCTCCTTCAGCCTTCCTGCCTGAAGATATGCAAGCGCGATATCGCAGCGATCGTCGAGAAGGTCTGTCGGTTCGAGCACCGATTCGCGGAGATGCAAACCGTCGAGCAAGTGGCCCAACGCGACCTCGACGTCGCCACCGGCTCGCTCAGCGTTGCCGAGATTCGAAAGCGCGGCGCCTTCGAACAGCGGGAACTTGATCTCGCGCGCTATTTCGAGCGCCTCGAGCGCGAACTGCTTCGCCGTGACGATGTCGCCGCGCAAGAGTGTGGTCAGGCTCAAGTTAACTTTCGTCACGACGAGCGGGCGGCGCTCGCCGGTCCTCTCGGTGAGCGGCAAGACGCGCTCTCCCAAACGCTGGGCCTCGTCCAGCAAACCGAGGCGCATCGCGAGCACCATATGGTTCGCGAGCGCATGAGAAAGGCCGCGGAGATTGCCGATCGCCTGGAGCACCTCCGCGGATTCCGCGAACGCCCGGCGAGCGCCGTCGAAGTCGTCCTGCCAGGTGCTCACGGTGGCGAGGCGCTGCAGCGCATTCGCCTCTTCGTCGCGATCGCCGATCGTACGGCTGAGCGCGAGGCCGTCGTGCGCGAGCTCGGCGGCCTCGTCGATCTGGCGCCGCTGAAGCGCGGTCATCGTCGCCGTGGCGATCGCCCGCAACAGCACAGTTTGATCCGGCTGCCCCACCGACCGCTTGCGCAGCGACAGCAGATACCGCCGCGAGCCGTCGAAGTCACCGGCAACGGTCGCGACCTCCGCAAGGATCGCGAGCGAGGCGACCTGACCCCGCACGTCGCCGAGCTCTTCGTACAGGTCGAGCGACTCCAAAGCTGGGTGCTCGGCTTCGGCGTGGCTCGTGCGCAAAACGAGAAGGTCCGCCCTGGCCAACAGCGATACGGCGCGTCGTCGAGGAACGCCGGACAAGCCCGCCCGTCGCTCGAGTTCGACGACTGCGGCGTCCTGGCTCGAGCGATCGCCCTGACTTCGTGTGAACGCAACAGTCAGCGTCGACACCTCCCACGCGAGGTCGTCATCGTTCGAGCGCACGCTTATCTCACGCAACGACTCGATGTCCTGCTCCTGCAGATCCTTGCGTGCTGCCCGGCCGAGTGCGCGCTCGCGCACGAGCAGGGCTTGCGCGCGAACGGCGTCGTCTTCCGAAAGGTCGAGAGACCTCGTCGCGTGCCGGATCGCGTCTTCGTTCGCGAAGACCGCCGTCGCGTGCCGTGCCGCGTCGACGTAGCTGATCGCCGCGCCGCTTGCGTCGCCGCCGCGCTCTCGATGTAGCGCGAGGTCGGCCGCCGTGAAGCCGCCCGCGCCCGTCTCACGCTCGCTGATGATCTGGGCGATGCGCCGGTGCCGGCGCGATCGCACGGCGGGTTCGATGTCCTCATAGATCGCGTTGTGGATGAGGTGATGCGTGAACGCGAAGTCGAACCGCCGGCGCGCTCCCGCCTCGCGCACGAGGTTGTGGTCGAGCAGCTCGTACAGCCCGTCGAGCACCTTGCTCTCCTCGATGCCCGCGACGTCGCGGAGCAGGTCCACTTGGAAACCGTGTCCGACGACGGCCGCGATCCGCGCGATGTCGCGCGCGTCGTCGCTCAGCGACGCGACGCGCGATGCGATGAGGGTGCGGAGCGCATCGCTCCCGGACCACTCGCGATCCGCTTCCGGCGCACGCATCGCGTCGCGCAATGCCTCGGTCAGGAAAAGCGGGTTGCCCTCGCTCCGATCGAAACCGAGCCTCGCCACTCGCGCGCGGTCCTCCGGCGGCACCGCGAGCCGTTCGACGATTCGCTCGACGGCGCTCTCCGTTAGAGGTCGCAGAGCGATCGACTGGACGAGCTGCTCCCCTCGTAGCTCTTGGTGTATCGCGCGTAGCGGGTGCGTCCGTCCTACTTCTTCTTCTCTATACGTGCCGACGATGAGCACCGCAGACCGCGCGAGCCGTCGCGCGAGGAACGCGATGGCGGCAGCCGTGTCGGCGCCGGCCCAATGAAGGTCCTCGAGCACGACGAGCAGCGGGCGAGGCCGCGCCATCGCTGCGATGCACGATGCGACGGCGTCGAGCAAGCGCGGCTGCTCGCGGGAAGGATCGATGGCCGGCACCGACGTCGCGACTTCGTGCCAGGCAGACAGCTCCGGCAGCAATTGCGCGATGATCGCGAAGCGCAATGCGTCGAGGTCGAGCGACGCGACGTACGGCAGGCTGTAGCGCAGCGCCTCGACGATGCCCTCGTACGGAAAGCGCTCTGATGGCGTCGTCGTGCCGTGGCAGACGCGTCCACCTTCTGCTTCGACCGATCGTGCGAGTTCGGCGACCAGCCGCGACTTGCCGATGCCGGCTTGGCCGCAGACGAAGACGAGACCGCCGTTGCCCCTCGCGGCCCGAACCCATGCAGCGCGCAGCTGGTCGAGTTCGGCATCGCGACCGACGAACGGAAGGACGCCTTCCGTACCGCGCGCGTCGATCGAAGGCGCCGACGCCGGCGCCGCCACGAGCGTCGTCGGCAACGGCGCGTTGCGCACGATGGCATCGCGCAGGACGAGCGTCTCCGGCATCGGCTCGACCCCGAGATCGGAGCGAAGCCGTTTGACGAACGCGTCGAAGGCGGCGAGCGCGCCGGCAGCGTCGCCGGATTCGTAGCGACACGCCATGAGCGTGCGCACGACGTCCTCCCGCCACGAATCCGCGCTCAGCAGCTGGCTTGCATACGCCGCAGCACGATTGAAGTCGCGTGTGGCGCGATGCTCGGTGACAAGCCCGACGAGGTCTGCGAAATAAAGCGCGCGGAGCCGCTCGCGGTGCGGGAGCAGCCAATCGTCGTACGCACCTTCGAGCAAGTCGCCGCCGTACAGCTTGACGGCATCAGCGTAACCTGTCGGCGCGGCGCTCAAGCGCTCGAAGTCCGCGACGTCGAGCCGCATCGGCGCCGCGCCGTCCCAGCGGAGCACGTCATCATCCGCGCGGATCCACGGCGCGTTGTCTTCCCCGTGCGGAAGCGTCTTGTTGAGCAGATAGACGTAGCGGCGCAATTCGGACAGCGCCGTCTCTTCCGATTCGTTCGCCCATAACGTGAACGCGACGAAGCTGCGCGATACCGCCTCGTCGCGATGGAGCAGCAGATACGCCGCGAGCGGAATGCTGGCGCTGCGCTTGGGCAGCTTGATAGGCACGCCGTCCGCGAGGAACTGTGGGTGGCCGAGCAGTCGGATCTCGAGCACGACGCCCT
This sequence comes from Vulcanimicrobiia bacterium, assembly GCA_025450855.1. Lineage (GTDB taxonomy): Bacteria > Vulcanimicrobiota > Vulcanimicrobiia > Eremiobacterales > Eremiobacteraceae > JANWLL01. The sequence continues at coordinate 2,934 of JANWLL010000009.1, read as the reverse complement.
CTGGCTTGAGTGAGAAAGTTGTAGCGGTCGAGCTTCAGCTCGACCGCCGCGACCTCCCCTCGTGAATAAAATGTAGCGGTCGAGCCTTAGCTCGACCGGCCGAGCGAAGCTCGGCTTTTTAGACCGCGTCAGCCGCCCGACCGCTGCTCAACAGGAAATCGAGCGCCGCCTCCGAGCTCAACGACTTCGAGAACAGAAAACCTTGAGCTGCCGGGCACCCGATCCGCTCGAGATGCGCGGCCTGTTGTTCAGTTTCCACGCCCTCCGCGACCACCGAGATGCCGAGCGACTTCGATAACGATATCAACGCATGGACGATCGCCGGAGACGCGAGCCCGTCGTGCGGGCTGCGCACGAACGATTGATCGATCTTCAGCGCGTCCATCGGCAGCAATTGGAGATAGCTGAGCGACGAATATCCCGTGCCGAAATCATCGAGGACGACCGGAATGCCCATCGCGCGGATCTTCGCGAGCGCCTCGTTCGCAACGCCGTTGCGATCGAGCATCGCGGTCTCCGTGAGCTCGAGGCCGAGACGTCGCGCGTCGACGCCGGTTTCGGCGACGCACGCATGGATGAAGTCGACGAATGACGGATCGGCCATCTGATGCGTCGAGACGTTGACGTTGAGCTTGACGTCGGGCACTCGCGCTTCGCGCTGCCATTGCGCGAGCTGGGCACATGCCGAGCGCACCACCCACGAACCGATCGGGCGCATGAGCCCGACTTCTTCGGCGACGGGGATGAAGATCGACGGCGCGACGCGACCAAGTGTCGGATGCACCCAGCGCGCGAGTGCTTCGAAGCCGACGCACCTGCGGCTCGGCAACGAGACGATCGGCTGGAACTCGAGGTGCAGCTCGTCGCGCTCGATCGCCGTGTGCAACTCGATGCCGATGCGCCGGCGCAGATCGTCGTACTGTGCCATCGCCGAATCGTACAACACCGCGCGCGCGCGGCCCGTCGCTTTGGCACGATACGTCGCCGCATCGGCGGCCCGCATCATCGCATCGCCATCCGCGAAATGAGAACTCCAAAGACAGATGCCGATGCTCGCCGTCGCTCGCATTTCGGCGCCGCCGACCATCGCCGGCTCGTCGAGCGCACGCTGGAGCCTCGCCGCCTGCTCGTGCGCGGCCTCGGCGGCGGCGACATCGGGAATGAAGACCGCGAACTCGTCGCCGCCGTAGCGAGCGACGATCTGCGAGCCCGACGCCCACGTCCGCAGGCGCTCACCGACATGCGCGAGCAGCGCGTCGCCGGCCGCGTGACCGTGCGTGTCGTTCACGTATTTGAAACTGTCGAGGTCGACCATGAAGACCGCGAAACCTGGCCCGGTCCCGGCCGAACATGCATGCACCGCCGCGTCGACGATCTCGTCGAAATAGCCCCGGTTGCGCAGACCCGTCAACCGGTCGTGCGTCGCGTCATGCTGCAGTCGTCGCTCGGCGTTCTTGCGCTTTTGGATATCCTGCACCATCCAGATCGTCCCTGGCGGCAAACCGTCGGCGTGAGCCGGTGCGATCGTCGACGTCTGTTCCACCCAAAGCGTCGAGCCGTTCTTGCGCCGGAACAACCGCTCGCGGCGCTCGCCGACAGCTCCCGCCGCCGCACCCGTGTCGCCGTCGATCGCCCACTCGCCGTAGAGTGACCCGTGCAGTTCGCGCCCCGAGAAGCCGAGCATGCGTTGGAGCGCCTCGTTCGATTCGAGTATCCATCCTCGCGCGTCGGTCAGCGCGACGCCGACGACCGAGCGCCGGAACAGGGCCTGGAATTGCGCCTCGGCCTCCTTCCGGTCTCGCTCTGCGGCGTGCCGAGCGACGTCCGAACCTATCCGCGCTTCCTGTTCCTCCGACCGGATTGCAGATTCGACCGTATTTGCGGCGCGACGTTGCGCCGGGATGATGACAAGACCAATGCCGATTCCGAGGATCAAGAGCACGACGACGACGGACACCACCGACTCCGCCCGCGCGCCGAGGGTCGCTCGCGAATCGGCATCGTCGTAGAACGAGGCCTCCGCCGCGAGGGCGTCCGTGTACGCGCTCTCCCGCGACGCGAACGCGCCGATGAGCGGCGCTAGATCGTCGGTCCGCGACGACGACACCGCCGCGAGCAGATCGCCGGAGGACGCGAACATGTCTTGCGCAGCGCCGCGAGTCTGCTGCCGCAGACCATCGAGCCGCGCCGCATCGGCGTCGTCGACGGCGAACGCCATCGTCGGAACGGCATCTGCCGCCTGGAGATCAGAAAATGACTGCGCGATCGACGCGGCTGCCTGGCCGGTGATCGTGCCGCCGGTCGCACTGCCGACGCGCGCTGCATGACCGAGCGCGTCGTTCGCCGCCGCGATCCGCGATCGCGTGATATCTGCGTCGCGTTGCGCGGAACGCGCGATGCCGACCGTGTGCGCCACGACGACGAACGCGACGCACGCCGCTGCCGCTGTGAGCGCCGTCACACCGATCGATTCGCGCGTGATGCCCGGTCCCGTAGGTCTCATCTCCCTATTTGACGTCACCGCGGTCCTGAAGTTACACGCTTTTTGTAACGCGCGCGCGTTTAGATAATCTTAGTGATATGCGGACCCGAGGGTTGAGCCTCATCGAAGTTATGGTCGGCATGGTCGTGCTGCTCATCGGCATCCTCATGCTCGTCGGCGCGATCCCGGCCGCATACGGATTCACCGCGCAAGACTCGGTACGCGTCCAAGCGGTCTCCGCCGGTCAGGAGTATCTCGACGACATACGCCAGTACGTCCAGTCATCTGGCGTCGACACGAATCTGCCGGCCGCACCGTCCGTCACCGTCGTTCCGCCCTCGATGGCATCCGACGGTTCGACGCCGGCGCCTGTCGCGCTGACGCTGACACCCTCGTGCACCTCGCGCTCGCTGTTCAGCTTCGATTGCTCGGTGAACGTCCAGTGGTCCGTC
>JANWLL010000008.1 GCA_025450855.1 Vulcanimicrobiia bacterium | reverse complement strand
GCGACGGCGCGGATCGACGCCTCGATTTCTTCCCGGCCGGCTTGACGCGGCAAGGACGCCCACGCACGATGCCTGCCGAACGCTTCATCCGACGGCTCGTCCGAGAGCAGGACAATACCCGGCGCGTGAAGCGCATCACCCATAGCCGCGAGCCATCGAGCGACGTCGTCCGCGTCATTCGGACCGGCGTCGATAAGCACGACGTCGGGCGTCGCGGAGCGGACGAGATCCGCGAGCTCGTCGGGCGCCGCCGCACGGCCGATGAGGTCGAAGCCGCCGATGCCCGACACGATACTGGCGACGCCGGCGCGGGCGACGTCGGAGGCCCCCGCGATCGCGATTCGAGTCATGCCGCCTTCGGGGCCCTCGACGCGTCGCCGACGAAGACTTCGATTCCGCCGACGCGCTCGCCGTCAAGCAAATCGAGACGGAGCGACGCGCCGACGTCGCTGTCGTCGACCGCGGCCGCGAGGTCGTCGGGCGAATGCAGCAACGCCCCGCCGACCCCGATGACGATGCGGCCCGGCATGAGGCGAGCTCGGTCGGCGGGCGAGCGGTCAGCCACGTCGGTGATGAGAAGTCCGAGCCGCTGCTCCCCCATGACGGGCACTTGGACCGGCTGCGCGACGATCCCGATATACGGGCGCTCGGACGGAGACGCGATGAAGCGCTTGACGACGCTCGACGCGATCGCGACGGCGAGCCCGTTGACGACCATCGAATTGACGCCGACGACGCGCCCAGACGCGTCGGCGAGCGGTCCGCCGGAGTTCCCCGGGAGCAGCGTCAGATCGGCGACGACTCTTCGAGCAGTCCGGTCGACGCTGTGGATGATGCCGCTCGTCAACGCGCCGACGAGATCGAGCGGATTGCCGACGGCCAGGACGATTTCTCCGGCACGCAGCGTGCGTGCGTCTCGGAACTCGGCCACGGGCAAATCGCGAGCGTCGACGCGGATCGCGGCGAGGTCCCGCTCGCGCGCCTTCGCCACGACTTCTCCATCGAGCTCGCGTCCGTCATCGAGCACGACCTTCGCGCGCTTGCCGTGCACGACGTGCGCGTTCGTCACGATCGTGCCGTCCGCCCGAGCGATGAGCCCCGAGCCGCGGCCGTTGCCGGGAAAGACCTGCGCGGTCGAGCGGCGCAGCCGCGCTGCGATAGCGGCGAGATCGTTGTCGATTTCGGTCACGTTCTTCTGGTTGGGTTCAGGCATCGGAGAGTCCTTATGGGTCGCCAGGTGAGGTCGCGGCGGTCGAGCGCGTCGTGCGGATATCGTGTAGGTTAGTCGTCGTCGGAGACGGTACGTTCGCCGATGATGACGGAGACCTGCGTCAGCGCGCCGGCGCGGATCACTCGCAGTGAGGACTGTGCGCCGACCTTGTCCGGTCCGAGCAGGCCGTGGACGTCCTCGACGTCAGAGACAGCGGAGCCGTCGATACCGACCAAAACGTCACCGAGCAAAACGCCGCTGCGATCTGCCGGACTCCCGGGCTCGACCGCTACGACGATCGCGCCGCCGGCACGCGTCAGCTGCAGCGTGCGCGCGATCGATTCGGGCACGCGCACGGGCTGCAATCCGACGCCGAGATAACCGCGGGCGATGCGTCCTTTTGTAAGAAGCGCGTCGGCGACGCGATCGACCGTCGACGGCGGGAGGGCCACGGACCAATGCCGCGTGAGCCCTGACGTGTTGATGCCGATCAAGCGCCCCGCGGCGTCGACGAGCGGGCCGCCGGAGAACCCGGGATAGAGCGTCAGGTCGGCGCGGATGAATCGATCGACGCGTCCGCCGCGCCACGTCGTCCAAGAATCGGACAGCGCGCTCATGACGCCCATGCTGGCCGAAGGACCATCCCCGCCGGGGCGTGCGACCGCGATGACGACGTGCCCGATGCGCAGCGCTTCCACCGGCGCGCGTTCCGCGACTTGAGCGGTCGTCGACTCGACCTTGAGAATGGCGAGATCCGTGCTGCCGTCGCGGCCGGCGAGCTGTGCGGCGACGCGGGTGCCATCGGGCAGCGTCACGCCGATCTCCTCGTCTTGCTCGAGCGCGTGGTCGGCGGTGACGACGACTCCCGGACGCCAGACCACGCCGCTCGCGCCGAAGCGCCGGCCCCCATGGACGGTCACGACGGATCGTGCAGCCGTCGCGACGGCGTTGCTCAGGTCGTCAGAGAGATTGGTCAATGCGGACATGGTCGTTGTCTCCTTCGTACACGTATGATGCGACGCGCGACGCCGCGATGCATCGGCCATCCGGGCGATTGCAGCCTAGACAAGAGGATAGGTCCGCCGGAAGGGAGGCGGCGTTCGCGCGCCACACAATCCTAGGATGACCGTCGTCTACGTGGTCCTCGGAGCGCTCGGCGTCCTCTGGGTGCTCAACGACATCTTCAAGCAGGTGCTCGTGCCGCGCGCCACCCAGGGCGTTAACCGGCTCAGCGTCTTGTTCGCCCGACTTGTCTTTATCACGACGCGGCGTATCGCCGCGGTAACACCCGTCGAATGGCGGGAGGACCTGCTCGGGCCCCTCGCACCGTTCTACTTCATCATGCTGCTCGGCATCTGGCTGTTCGCGCTCGTCGTGTCGTACTCGCTCATCCTTTGGGGGTTGCGCGATCAGGTGCAGCCACCGCTGCCTGATTTCGGGTCCGCCGTCTATTTCTCGGCGACGAGCCTGCTGACGATCGGCTACGGCGACTTCGTCGCCACGGGCGGTTGGACGCGCGCGGTGTCGCTGTTCGCCGGCGCGAGCGGCATCGGCACGGTCGCGGTCGCCATCACGTTCTTGTTCTCGATCATCGGCGCGTTCCAGCAGCGCGAGCGCTTCGTCGTCATCCTCGACACGCGCGCGGGAGCGCCGGCATCGGGCGTCGCGTTGCTCGAGACGTATGGGGCGCTTCGCATGATGGACGATCTATCGACGCTTTTCCGCGACAGCGAACTGTGGGTCGCCGACGTCCTCGACAGCCACCTGGCATACCCTATCCTCATGGCCTTTCGCTCGAGCCACAAAGACGAATCGTGGGTGGCTGCACTCGGCGCGCTCCTCGATGCGGCCGCACTGCTCGTGACCGTCAGCGCCCCGGATCACGCCCCGATCGGCGCGGCGCGTTTGTTCCTCGACGTCGGCACGCATCTGACCCACGATCTCGACGCGTATTTCGATCTCCCCGGCCGCGCGCCCGAACCGACGACCGCCGCGCAGCGAGAGACGATCCGCACCCGGCTCTCGCGCGCCGGCTTCACCATTCGCGACGACGACGAATCGTGGAAACAATTCGACGAGCTGCGCGCGCAATACGTGAAGCCGCTCGACGGCATCGGCCGTCGCTGGCTGCACGCGACCGCGCTGCTCATCGGCGAGCGCACGGCGCTGCCGGGTCATAACTAGAATTTTGAGACGGGTCGGCCCATTGACTACCGCCCCGCGGTGGTGCGTATAATTGCGCCAGAACGCTGCCCGCTTTCCCGGGTTGCGTCGCTGTGCGATTAAGGGGAGTACTCATGAATACGAAGATGGGGGCGGCCGCGATCGCGATCGCCTCATTGGGATTGGGTTTCGGAGCCGGATCGGCGATGACGCGGGTGGCGCGCGCCGACGTGAGCGCCGGCCCGAGCGCGTCGTGCGGTACGAGCACGCCGTGCCTGACCGAGAGCAACACCGCCGGTGGTGCTGGCGTCAAGAGCGCGAGCGCTCGTGGGAATGGACTGATCGCGACGACGAAGGCGCCCGGGTCGACCTCGAGCAACGGCCGAAGCGCGTTGCTCGGTCAAGACTTGCAGACGACGAGCGGCAAGGGACTGTTCAACTTCGGCGTCAGCGGCACGTCGACGAATGGCACGGGCGTTCAGGGCACGGGCCCTGTCGGAATTTCCGCCGTCAGCACGAGCGCGACGGGAGTCGGCGTGCTCGCGTCGACGACGAATGCGAGCGGGCTCCTTTTCGAGGGCGCCGGCAATGAGATCGGCAACGGTAAGCCGGCCTTCTCGGTCAACGCGGCCGGCCGCGCCGTGTTCGGTCAGACCGGCGCGGGTGACGGACAGGTCATCGTCAACCAGACATGCGGCAGCGGAATCCCGTTGTATGAAGGCAACAGCGGTAGCACGTTGACATTCCAGGTGACCGATTGCGGACTCATCTACTCGACCGGGCAGGTCCAAGTGCCGAAGCTGCTCGTCGATCAAATAACGACCAATACCACAGGGGGTGAGGTGAACGTCTTTGCCCCGCTCGTCGTCACTTCTGCGGTTGACGACTCGTTCGAGTCGCTTTCGAGCAACGTCGGGGGCACGAACTACGTCGCTGGCGACTCCTCCGGCGTCACATGGTTCTATCAGGGCTACAGCACGGCAGCCGGCAAGTATACGGTCGAGATGGGCGACAGCGGATCGGTGTACGCCCGCATCTTCATCACGATGGGCGAATCGCGGGTCGCGCAGCAAAGCGCATCGGGCGCTCGCTTCGACACTTATGCGCCGCAGATCACCCAGCCCAGCCTCGAAGACTTTGGCGAGGCGCAGCTCAGCGACGGTATCGCGAACGTGCCGCTGGACCCGAAATTCGCGGCCGTGATCGACGGCAACGTCCGTTACTACGTGACCCTAACGCCGGAAGGAGATTGCCGCGGCCTCTTCGTCGCCCAGCGCACGTCGACGGCCTTCACCGTTCGCGAACTGCAAGGGGGCCGTTCGTCGATCGCTTTCACGTATCGCATCGTCGCCAAACCGCTCGGTGATAACTCGCCGCGGCTGCCGGCTTCGATACTGCCCTACGGATTCGAACATCAGGTCCCATCGCCGTTCAAACGTCTGTCGCCGCCGCACGAGCGCGGCGTGCGATCTTAAGCAGGGCGCGGCGGTCGATCGTGAAGGTCGACCGCTCCGTTTGCGAACCGCCGTGAACGGCCCGATAAGCTCTTGACTGGCGGCGGCGGCGCACTAGTATAATGTAGCCACGACGCGGCCCACCAGAGTGGCCGCGTTGCTCGGCATATTATTCTATAGGAGGAGCGGCGATGGATAGAAAGCTGGGAGCAGCTGCTGTCGCGCTGGCCTTGCTCGTGGGTTTCGGAGCCGGATCGGCGATGACGCGAGTGGCGAGCGCCGACGTGAGCGCAAATGCGGATGGTTCGTGCGGAACGAGCACGCCGTGCCTGACCGAAAGCAATACGGCTGGCGGTACCGGAATCAAGAGCACGAGTAGTCATGGCAATGGGCTGATCGCGACGACGAAAGCGACGGGCTCGAGCTCGGCTAACGGTGCGAGCGCGTTGCTCGGTCAGGACCTGCAGACAACGAACGGCAAAGGGCTTTTCAACTTCGGCGTCACCGGCACGTCGACGGACGGCACCGGCGTCCAGGGATCGGGCGCCTTCGGCGTTTCAGGCGTCGGCTCGAGCGCGACCGGAATCGGTATCTTCGCCTCGACAGCCGGTACGGGCGGGATGCTCTTCGAGGGCTCGGGTTCAGGGATAGGCAGCGCGTCGCCAGTTTTTACGGTTAATCCTTACGGCCAAGCGACGTTCGGGGTCGCACAGGCTTCGGCTAACACAGGACGTGTCCGGGTCAATAGCTCTTGCGGTCATTCGACCAATATGTACGAGGGCTATTCGGCGAGCAACCTGGTATTCGCGGTGGATGACTGCGGCGGCGTCGAGACGAGTCTCCTTCAAGCAACTACTGGGGTGATCGCAGGTGGAGTCATGTCGGAGAATGGACTCGTCTCCGACGACGTAGCGAACCTGACGAACTTCATCGCGTCCGATGCCCCAAACATAACGTGGCTATATCAGGGCTACAGCACGACCGCCGGCAAATACACCGTCGAAATGGGCGACAGCGGATCGGTCTACGCTCGCCTCTTCATCACGATGAACGAGCTGCGCGTCGCCCAACCGACCACGACAGGTAGTCGTGTCGACACGTACGCGCCGCAGACGGCCCAGCCAAGTCTCGAAGACTTCGGCGAAGCGCAACTGGCCAACGGGTCCGCGACGGTCGCGCTGGACGCGAAGTTGGCGTCGGCGATCGACAACAGCGTTCGCTACTACGTGATGCTCACGCCGGAAGGCGACTGCCGCGGCCTTTACGTCGCGCAGCGCAATGCGACAGACTTCACGGTTCGCGAGCTGCAAGGCGGCCGATCGTCGATCGCCTTCACGTATCGCATAGTCGCCAAGCCGCTCGGCGATGACTCGCCGCGATTGCCGCAGTCGGCGCTGCCGTACGGGTTCGAGCACCGTGTGCCTGCGCCGCAACGAGCTCTCGTGCGCCCCCGTGCAAACGCGACGCACCCAAAGCCTGTTCGCTGATACGCAGAAGGGAGAGGAAGCGGCGGTTGACCGTAAAGGTCGACCGTTCCGCTTCATCTAAGGGCCACGACCCCTTATCGGCACCCGCCGAAAGGAGCGCATGATGCGAGACGTACTCAATCCCCCTTCGACCGGCATCGACTTCACCGATTGGTACCGCCGCAATCGCGAGCGTTCGACCATGCTCTTCGACGTGGTCGACGCGCAGGCGTACGCGAGCCGGCCGATCCCGCTGCGCCACCCCATACTCTTCTATGAAGGCCATCTGCCGGCGTTCAGTTTCATCACGCTCGCTCGCGACACGATGGGAATCAAGTCCGTCGATCCCGAGCTCGAGCGCCTATTCCAGCGCGGCATCGATCCCGCCGATGCGAAGGCGGCGGCAGCTGCGTCGCGCTCGTCATGGCCGGAGCGCGACGAAATCATCGCTTTCGGCAAGGCGTGCGATGAGGTGGTCATCGACTGCCTGCGACAGGCGCAATCGGCGCCGGCCGGCAGCCGGGAGGTCCAGGCGGCGTATACGATCCTCGAGCACGAGCCGATGCACCACGAAACGCTGCTCTACATCTTTCATCGCGTGCCGCTGGAGCACAAACGCAAGCCGAGCAATGGTGCCGCGCCCGCCGACGGTGCCCAGCCGCCGCATGACCTCGTGCGCGTCGCGGCCGGCACGGCGACGCTCGGGGCCAAGCGCGACGGGATCCCGTTCGGTTGGGATAACGAATTCGAGGAGCAGCGTATCGACGTTCCCGCTTTTTCCGTCGACGCCCACAGCGTGACGAACGCGGACTATCTCGAGTTCGTCAAAGCGGGCGGTCCGCCGCCGCCGTTTTGGGTGCAGCGCGGCGACGAGTGGCGCGTCCTCGGCATGTTCGAGGAAGTTCCTCTCCGCCGGTCTTGGCCGGTCTACACGACGCGCGATCAAGCGATCGCGTACGCGACGTGGAAAAATGCGCGGCTCATGACCGAAGCCGAATACCAACGCGCGGCGTTCGGAACGCCCGGCGGCGAGGAACGTGCGCTGCCGTGGGGTGACGCCGCGCCGTCGGGCAAGTTCGGCGCATTCGACTGGCAGACGTGGGATCCGGAACCCGTGGGCTCACATCCCGATGGCGCAAGCGCGTGGGGCGTCCACGATCTCATCGGCAACGGTTGGGAGTGGACCGCGACGCCGTTCGGACCGCTGCCCGGCTTCACCCCGATGGTGACGTACCCACAGTACTCGGCCGACTTCTTCGACGACCTCCACTTCGTCGTCAAGGGCGGTTCGCCGGTGACGTCGCGCGAGCTGATCCGCCGCAGCCTTCGGAACTGGTACCGCTCCGCATACCCGTACGTCTACGCGAAGTTCCGGTGCGTCCGCTGACGCTCGCCGCATGAGCGAGCGCCGCATGCTCGTCCTGTCGGAGGCTGACGTCGCCGACGTCCTTCCGATGGCTGACGTCATCGAGGCGGTCGAGCTCGGGTTGCGGGCGCAAGCACAGGACAAGGTCGTCCAGCCCGTCCGGGTCGTCGTCCGCAATGGCGCCGGCATGTTCGGGTCGATGCCGTGCTCGATCGACGGCACGGGTCTCGGCGCGAAGCTCGTCACGTTCTTCCCCGACAACGTGAGGCTCGGTCTCCACACGCACAACGCGATCATCGAGCTGTTCGATCCGCAGACCGGCGTGCCGTCGGCGTTGCTCGACGGCCGCCTCATCACGGAGATGCGAACGGCAGCGACATCGGCCATCGCGACGCGCGAGCTCGCACGCGAAGGCGCAAACGTCGTCGCGATGATCGGCACCGGTGTCCAAGCTCGGTCGCACGTCCAAGCGCTTCAAACGATCGGCATGCTTCGCGCGCTCCGCGTCTGGGGCCGCACGCCGGACAATGCGAAGAAGCTCGCCGATTGGGCGAGCGGGCTCGGCATCAAAGCGTCGGTATCGGCGACGATCCCGGACGCGTGTCGCGGCGCGCACGTCGTCTGCACGGTGACGCCGTCGACGATACCGATCGTCGAAGACGCGGATATCGAGCAGGGGACGCACGTCAATGCGGTTGGATCGAGCGCACCGTCGATGCAAGAGCTGGCACCCGGACTCGTCGGCCGTGCGCGGCTATTCGTCGACACCGTCGAAGGCGCGATGCGCGAGTCCGGCGACATCCTCGCGGCGATCCGCGAGGGCAAGCTCCCCCCGGAACCCGAGCTCGTCCGCCTGTGCGACGTCGTCGTGAAGCAGGCGCAAGGGCGCCGGTCGGCGGACGAGATCACGATCTTCAAATCGCTCGGCATGGCGATCGAAGACGTCGCCTGCGCGGCGGTCGCCGTCGAGCGGGCTAAAGTCAAGAAGATCGGAACCGAGATAACGGTCTAGGACCGTCACAACCGGCCGACCGGCGGTGCTCTACGGGTGTAACAGGGCGCGACCGGGAGGCGAAGCGATTGGCCTGGGCGTTGACAGTCGAAGAGGCGATGCACGTGCGGACGGATGCGGCCGCGTTCGAATCGTTGTACCTCGCCGAATATCCGCACATCCACGCGATCGCGATGCGGACGGGTCTCGATCCGAGCGAATCCGAGGACGTCGCGCAAGAGGCGTTCGCCCAGTACCATCGCTCGCACGCGGCCGATGCGCCGTATGCGGCGGCGTGGCTGCGCCGGGCCGTCGTGCATCTCGCGTTCAATGCGATCCGCTCGAGGCGGCGTCGCACCGCGCGCGAGGAGCGCGACCATCGGGCTGGTGAGCCGCTCACGCCCGCCGCGACGACCGAGACGGACCCGCCATCCCGGCTCGAATATGCCGAGCGATCCGCCGCCGTGCGCGCGGCGATGAGCAAGCTATCGGAGCGACACGCATCGGTTCTCGCCTTGCGCTACTCGGGGATGTCATACGCCGAGATCGGAGCTGCGCTCGGCATCCCCGTCACCCATGTCGGATCGGTGCTTCGCCGGGCGGAATCGGCGTTCAAGAAGGAGTTCGAATATGCGTCACGCTGACGACGGTTCTCTGCGCCGTATGCACGACGAGCCGTTCGCGGTCTCGTCCGACATGAAGCGCCACATCGATAGCTGCGCTGAGTGCCAAGCGCGCTCTGCGGTCATCGCCGAGGAGGCCGACGCGGCGAAGGCCGCGCTTGGGAGGACGCCGGCGAGCGGCGTCGACGCGGTCTCGGCGTATAGCCGGTTCGTCGCGCGTAAGGCGACGACCGCCCGGAGCGTAGTGGGACTCCAGCGCCTCATCGGCGCGGGCCGGCGCCGGTTCGTCGCACCCGCGATCGGAGCGCTCGCGGCAGCCGTCCTCATCCTGGCGTTTGTCTTCACGCCGATCGGCACGCTCGCGCAGAACTTCCTGACGATCTTCGAGCCCCGCACGTTCGTCGCGGTCAACATCTCGAACGGCGAGCTCCAGTACATGCCGGATCTCAAATCGTTCGGCACGATGGCGCAGCAGGGCGCGACCGAGCATCGCGAAGTCGCAACGGCAGCCCAAGCGTCGGCGCTGACGCACATCCCGGCCCGGCTGCCGTCATACTTGCCGCCGACTTTGCCGCGCGAAGCTCACTACTACGCGATTTCGCCCGTGTCCGCGGCCTTCCAGTTCAGCGCCGCACGAGCGCGAGCGTATGCGGCATCGGTTCACAAGCCGATACCGCCGATGCCGGCGGGTCTCGACGGCAGCGTCCTCACAATCCATGCCGGCCCGATGATCGTGATGACCTACGGCAAACAGCTGCCGTCGGTAGATGCGCGTCATAGCGGCACGACGCAGGTGCGCTCGAGCGTTTCCGACGAGGCGGCGCCGATGCCGACGGTCGTCGAGAAGGGCCGCACGTACGTCGCGGTCGAGCCGCTCCTCCGGGCGGCGCAGCTCGCGTACCACATCGAAGGCAGTCGTCTCGAGGTGGCAGGCAAAGCGTATCCACACCAGCTCGTCGAGCTCGACGGCATGCCGATGGCGGACGTCAAAGAGATCGCCGATTTCATCGGCGAGAACGGCCCTCTCGGACAACACGTCGAACATATCAGTCAAGACGACATGTCGGAGCTGCCGCCGCTCGTCATCGTCGAAGCGGTCGCGCCGAGGGTCTATTCGACCCGCGCGACAACCCGCGAGATCGAAGACTACCTCCTTTCCATGCCGGGAGTAGCACCGCAACTCGCCGACGAAATCCGCGCCATCGGTGACCCGAGCACGACGATGCCGATCCCGGTTCCCATCGACAAGTCGTACTCGCAGCAGATCGCGATCGACGGCGTGCAAGGTCTGGCGATCGGCGACAACACCGGCGTCGGCGGCATGATCATCTGGCAGAAGAACGGCATCGTCTACGGGGTTTGCGGCACGATGCAGCAGCGGCAGCTCATGGAGATCGCGCAATCGCTTCGATAGAAGCATGACGGCGGCCGTGTCGCGCGAGGGGTCCGCATCAGCAGGCCCCTCGCCTGCTATCCACACGGTCGATCTTGCAAAGCGGTACGGCGACGTCGCCGCTCTCGCAGCGCTCTCGATGAGCGTGCCGCGCGGTGAAGTCTTCGGCTTTCTCGGACCTAACGGCGCCGGAAAGACGACCGCGGTCAAGCTGTTGCTCGGCTTGACGTCGCCGAGCGGCGGCGAGGGCTTCGTGCTCGGCGCGCCTATCGGTGACCGCGAGACGCGCCGCAAAGTCGGTTATCTGCCCGAGCTCTTCCGGTATCAAGATTGGCTCTCCGCGCGCGAAGTGCTCGGCTTCCACTGCGTGCTTGCCGGCGTTTCGAAAGGCGCGCGGACGCGGCAAGTCGACGATGCTCTGGAGACCGTCGGCCTCGCGAAGCGCGCCTCAGACCGTGTCGGATCGTACTCGAAGGGCATGCAGCAACGTCTCGGCCTCGCGGTCGCGCTGATCGGCGAGCCGGAGCTCATCTTGCTCGACGAGCCGACGTCTGCGCTCGATCCCGTCGGTCGTCGCGAAGTCCGCGATGTGCTGCACGCGCTCAAGCGCCGCGGCGTGACGGTGTTCCTCAACTCGCATCTGCTCACCGAGGTGGAGCAGGTCTGCGATAGGGTAGCGATCGTCGACCGCGGCCGTGTCATCGCGATCGGGCCGCTCGCCGAGATCACCGGCGACGGCTGGTCGGTGCGGATCAGGATCGAGACGGCCTCCCCGGTTTTTCTCGACGCGCTAAAACCGTTCGGTCAGGCGACAGAAGAAGAGGGAGGCAGCGCGATCGTCCTCCGCGGCGTGACGCCCCGCGAGGTCCCCGATGCGGTCGCCGCTATCGTTCGCGCCGGCGCACGCATAACGGCGGTCGAGCCGAATCGACGGTCGCTCGAAGACCAGTTCATCCGCTTGCTTCATGGATCTGCAGATGCCGCTGCTCGCGATCGCTAGTCTTACCCTGCGCGAAGCTGCGCGCCGTCGAGTCATTTTCGCGGTCGGGCTGCTCTCGCTGCTCGTCATCGGGCTCTCGGGATGGGGCTTTGAACGCTTGCATACGATGTCGGTCGTCGAAGGCCGCCCGTCGCCGTCGCAGGCGGCGGCGACCTATGCGATCCTCGTCATCATGCTTGCGCAGATGTTCAGCTTCGTGCTCGCGGTCGGCGCGGCGTTTCTCGCAGCGCCGTCGATCGCGGGCGAGGTCGAATCCGGCGTCGCTCTCGTCGTTCTGCCGCGGCCGATCCGCCGCAGCGACGTGCTGCTCGGCAAGTGGCTCGGGCTCTCCGTATTGCTCGCCCTGTACGCGTTCGGCGCGGGCGGCCTCGAGCTCATCGTCGTGCGGCTCATCACCGGCTACGTGCCGCCGCATCCGTTGGTGGCGCTCGGATTCATCTCGTTCCAGGCGATCGCCCTGTTGACGGTGGCGCTCGCGTTCTCCACTAGACTTGCATCCATTACCGGCGGCATCATCGCGCTCGTCCTGTACGGTGTGTCGTGGCTTGCACAACCTGGATCGACCGCGGCCGCGATCTTCCATAACGAAGGCCTGCAACATGCGTGCACAGTCATCACCCTGCTCGTTCCGACGGGAGGCCTCTGGCGCGGCGCGGCGTTCGCGCTCGAACCCGTACTCATCGCCGCGATGAGCGGCACGACGCAAGGCGCCAACCCGATCACGGTTTCGACGCCGCCCACCGGGCCGTTTCTGATATGGTCGGCGGGCTGGATCGTCGGTGTGTTACTGCTCGGCATCTGGAGCTTCAACAAGCG
>JANWLL010000007.1 GCA_025450855.1 Vulcanimicrobiia bacterium | reverse complement strand
GCCGCGTTGGTCGGCACGATCGTGTATGCCTCGGTGGGAGCGGCAGCCCGCGCCGACGACGGCTACGACTCACCGCTCGCGCGAGCGGTCCGCACGGCGACCGAACAATACCGGCTCCAGCTCTGGGCGACCGGCGACAACTATGTCCAGTCGACGACGTACGTCGCGAACTTCGGCGTCATGTTCACGAATCACGACCGTTTCGATCCGGGCGACCTCGCCCATCCGACGGTCCTCATCTACGACCAAGCCGGCCGGCTTGTCGCAGTCGAGTACCAATTCACGCCGGCCGCGAAGCCGAGCGCCGACTTCGCTGACGTGCCGAAAGACGCGTGGTACGACATTCCGCGCCATTTGCATTACAACGTCGTCGTCGACGGAAAATCGTACTACGCGCAAGCCGAGTGGACGACGACCGACGAGCCGACTGCGGCGAACATCATCAAACGCGGATTGATGCCGGCGGACGCGAAGCTCGTCTTCGCGTTCGTACACCCGGCGACGCGTGCGTTCGTCGTGTGGGCCTGGTTGCCGAATGCGGACGGCCTCTACGCCGGCGACAATCCCCTTCTGCCGTGATCTCTAATCCGTAGCGGTCGAGCTTTAGCTCGACCGGAGACGTGCTTGCAGCGAAGTTGTAGCGGTCGAGCTTTAGCTCGACCGGAGACGAGCTTGCGATCGCGAGGAGTCGAGCCCGCAGCTAAGTTGAACGTGCAAGGCCGCGGCGGTCGAGCTGAAGCTCGACCGCTACGATCCAACGTACACCTAAGGAATGGTCACTCGTTCGAGACGCGGATTCGGATTGTACGGGCGACCGACCTTATGACACTCTTCCATCTTGCCGTCACGTTCCACGAGCGCGATGTCGGCCGTGAAATCAAAGCGCCCTTCGAAAAGAGCGGAGCCCACCGCATAGGCATCGACCGGGATGTGCCGTTGCTCGAATTCAAGGATCTTCTCGACCGTGAATCCGCCCGAGACGATGATCTTCACCCACGGATACCCGGCCGCATCGAGCGCCGCTCGCACGTTGAGCGCGAGTTCGGCGTTGACGCCAGTCGGGTTGAACGTGCCCATCTCGTTCCAAAGGCTCTTGTCGACGAGGGTCTCCGATGTGTCGAGCCGGACGCCCCACAATCTACGGCCAAGATTCTTGGCGACGGCGAGCGACGTCGCGACGCAATCGTTGTCGAAGTCGACGAGCGCGATGACGTTGATCGAAGGGTCGACGTGCTCGGCGAATTTCTGCACCGCGAGGACGGTATCGCCTCCGTACGCAGCGATGAGGCCGTGCGGCACCGTTCCGATGCCTCGGCTGCCCCACCATTCCGCTTGCGCGTCGGTGCTGACGCCGAGCGCGCCGCTCACGTACGCGGCGTAGCCGTCGCCCGTCTGCACGAGATGATGGTCGAAACGCGCCGGGAAGAACAAGACGTTTTTCCCGTTCGCCGCGGCGACCACGGCGCTCGTGTTCGTCGCGACTTTCGTGCGCCTGGCGAGCACGCCGAGATAGTCGGTCTCGAGATGGCAGAAGAATGCGTAGTCGCCTTCGATCGTCAGGATGGTCTCGTACGGCGCGATGCGATCGCCGTCGTGAAGCGCGCGGACGTCGAGCTGCGGCCAGCCGTCTTCCCACGATCCATTTCTCGCGGTGCGGCCGCTGCAAAGGCGCAGAATGGCGATAGCCTCATCGATGCCGCACAGCACGGCGTCCTTTTTGTTGAAGACCTGCATGAGCACGCGTGGATGCTTGCCGTCGCGTTCGAGGATCTCGCGGACCCGGTTGAAATACGTATCCGAGTAATAGCCCGATCGCATCTTCTCGACCGGCAGGTTGAAGATCGACGGGTCGAGTCTGCGACGGACGGGGATAGGGATCGCCATGTGGCGGCCACGTTTCGGCGCGCACCTCGTAAGGCCTTCGGTGTCGCCGCGGCGAACGAGGCGCGACGATGACGAACGACGGCATCGCCGCGCGCCTCAACGAGATCGCCGCGCTCATGGAATTCGACGGCGAACCGTTTTTCAAAATAAAAGCGTATGCTCGCGCGGCGCGCAGCGTCGAGGACAGCGAGAAGCCGATGCGCGCGCTCATCGATTCGTGCGAGCTCTTGGAGCTGCCGGGCGTCGGCAAGGCGATCGCGCAGAAGGTCGACGACATCGACCGCACGGGGACGTGCAAGTATCTCGAGGAGCTACGCGCGAAGTTCCCGCCGACGATCCTCGAGCTGATCCGCGTGCCGTCGGTCGGCACGAAAACGGCGATCGCGCTCTATAAAGAGCTCGGCGTCACGAGCATCGCCGAGCTTCGCCAAGCCGTCGAGGACGGCTCGATCTCGAAGCTGCCGCGGCTTGGCCCTAAGAGCATCGAGAATCTGAAGGCGTCGCTCGCGCGGCTCGCCGATCGTACGAAACGAATGCGGCTCGGCGACGCGTGGCCGCTCGCCCGCTCGATCGTCGAAGCGCTCGGTGCGCATGGCGACGCGCGCAACGTCGTCGCCGCCGGCAGCCTGCGCCGGATGGAGCCGACCGTCGGCGACATCGACATCATCTGCACGAGCGACTCGCCCGCAGACGTTCTCGCGTACTTCACGAAGCTGCCGGTGGCGCAGAGCATCTCCGGGATCGGCGACACGAAGG
The DNA here is from genome assembly GCA_025450855.1 of Vulcanimicrobiia bacterium. Classification (GTDB taxonomy): domain Bacteria; phylum Vulcanimicrobiota; class Vulcanimicrobiia; order Eremiobacterales; family Eremiobacteraceae; genus JANWLL01. Next base: position 20,812 of record JANWLL010000007.1, on the reverse strand, counting down.
CGACGATCTGGGCGGAGCCGGGCATCTCCGTCGACTGCCGCGTCGTCAAGCACGAATGCTTCGGCAACCTGCTGCAGCACTTCACGGGGAACAAAGAGCACAACGTCAAGCTTCGGGAGTTCGCGCGAGCACGCGGTCTCAAAGTGAGCGAATACGGGATCGAGACGATCGAGAGCGGCGCGGTGCGCACCTGCGTGAGCGAGGAAGAGGTCTACGCGACGCTCGACCTGCAGTTCATTCCGCCGGAGATCCGCGTCGGTCTCGACGAGATCGATCTAGCGCGCGCCGGCAAAGTGCCGGCGCTCGTCGAACTCGCCGACATCCGTGGCGATCTGCACGACCACACCGATTGGAGCGATGGTTCGCGCACGATCGAAGAGATGGCTCGCGCAGCAGCACAGCGCGGGCGCTCGTATCTGTCCATCTCGGATCACTCGCGTGGGCGCGCCGTCGCCAACGGCCTTTCCATCGAGCGGCTGCGCGAGCAGATGGCTCAGATCAAAGCCGTTCGCGACGCGTACGGCGTCCGTCTACTGTGCTCGTCCGAAGTCGACATACGCGCGGACGGGTCGATGGATTTCCCCGACGAAGTGCTCGCCGAGCTCGACGTCGTCGTCGCTTCGATCCACTCGGCGTTCACGGGTTCGAAGGAGAAGCAGACCGAGCGCCTCGTCCGCGCGATCCGCAATCCATACGTCAACGTCATCGGTCACCCGACGGGCGCGTTGCTCGAACAGCGTGCTGCCTACGAATTCGACGTCGATGCCGTATTCCGCGCGGCGGCCGAAACCGGCACAGCGCTCGAGATCAACGCGAACCCCGCGCGCCTCGATCTCGACGCGAATCTCGCGCGCCGCGCGCGCGAGCTCGGCTGCACGCTCGCGGTCGATACGGACGCTCATTCGACCGACATGCTCGACGACATGTTCTACGGCGTCGGCACCGCACGCAAGGCCGGCCTGATGAAAGAGGATGTGCTCAACGCTCGGCCGGTCGAAGGCGTGCTCGAGTTCGTCGCCGCGAAACGCCGCTGACGTCGATGCTCTGCGACCTCCACCTCCACAGCCACCACAGCGACGGCGAGTTCGCGCCGGCGCGCGTCGTCGATATGGCCGCGGATGCCGGCGTCGGACTCATCGCGGTCACCGATCACGATACCACGGCGGGCATCGTCGAAGCGCTGATGCGCGCAGCCGAGCGCGGGATCGCCGCGGTGAGCGGCATCGAGATGACGGCGTACGCGCACGGCCGCGTCGTGCACGTTCTCGGTTACGGTTTCGATCCGGCGTCCGGCGATATCGAACTACGCAACCGCCGCGCGCTCGACGTGTGGTCCGACAACACGCGTACGTGGGTCGGCGCGCTGTGCGAGGAAGGCTTCGACCTTCGTGTCCACGAGGTGCTCTCGGACCCGCACGTACGGCTTCCCGTACTCATCGAGCGGCTATGCGCGCGAGGCGTCGACGACGGCGACGTCGGTCGCTGCTATGCGCGTTTCAAGGATTTCTTCGCAGCGCTCCCATCGCAGGCATATTCGCGACTGCCGACGCCGGCCGAAGCAGCCGAGGCGATCCGCAAAGCGGGCGGCGTCGCGATTCTTGCGCATCCCGATCGAGTCGGATCCGACGGTCTCGTCGAAGCGTTGGTCGCCGACGTCGACGGCATCGAGGCGTTGTACGCGCGATACTCGGCGGCAGATCGAGAGGCGCTAAAAGTTCTGGCCGAACGCAATGGGAAGCTGTACACGTGCGGCAGCGACTATCACGGCTACTTCGGCGGCGCGTACGTCAATCCGCGATTTGAGGCGCCCACCGCGCTGCTCGTTCGACTCGGACTGGTGTGACCGCGGCGGTCGAGATGAATCTCGACCGCTCCCTTTCATGATCGTGGAGCTCGGCGCTCCCTTTTAGGTGGCGCCGTAGCGGCGATGGCGCTGCTGATACGATACGAGCGCCGCGTCAAAATGCTCGCGATTGAAATCCGGCCAGTGGACGTCGCTGACGAAGAGCTCGGTGTACGCGAGCTGATATAAGAGGAAGTTCGAGATCCGGTGCTCGCCGCCGGGGCGGATCAGGAGATCCGGGTCTGGTATGCCTGCCGTGTATAAGCGCGATTCGATGGCGGCTTCGTCGACGCGCTCGGGATCGATGATCCCGTCGCGGACGTCGCGCGCGATCTGTCGGACGGCCGACGCCATCTCCGCGCGGCCGCTATAGTTGACTGCGAGGTTGAGCGTCACGGCGCGACCGTCTTTGGTGTTCTCGACCAGCGACGATAAGGCGGAGCGCGGCGCCGGCGGCAAGGCGGCGACATCGCCGAGCACCTGCACGCAGACGCCGTCCTTGCGCAAGCCCGGCGCTTCGGTCCTCGCGAAGATGCAGCAGAGGTCGAAGAGCGACGAGACCTCGCTTGCATCGCGTTTCCAGTTCTCGGTCGAAAAGCCGAACGCGGTCAGATACGGCACGCCGCGGTCGCGGCACGCACGCGTCAACTCGCGCAAGCTCGCGATGCCCCGGCGATAGCCTTCGGCGAGCGGGAATCCCCGCGAACGGGCCCACCGGCGATTGCCGTCCATGATGACGGCGACGTGCTTCGGGATCGGTGACGGTGCTGGGACCGCCGCCGCTCGTTCGACGTTGCGCATCGATCAGGTCGTCGCTAGACGCGGAACCCGGCGCCGCCCGTCGTTGTCGGACGTCTCGGCGCCGGCATGCACGTCGCGGACGACCGCCTCGAGTTCATCTATATAGGAAAGGAAGCGCGTCTTGCCGCTCTTGGTTATGCGGCAGGTCGTCGTCGGGCGGCCTTGCCCCGCATCCTTCGAGATCGCGACGATGCCCATCTCGGCGAGCGCCGCAAGATGGCGGCTGAGGTTGCCGTCCGTGAGGCCGCATGCGCCTTGCAATTCTGTGAACGTCATGCCGTCGGTATGTGCGACGAGACACGTGCAGACCGCGAGCCGGCCGCGCTCGTGGAAGATGCGCTCGAGGCCCGCATACGCGAACGGCGCTTCGCGACCGTCGGTGCGCTGGCGCTTCGCAACTCGTCGAACGCTCATCCTGCTACTACCGCCGTTTCTGCTTCGCGCGTGAGAAGCCAACCGATGAAGATCTGCCCGAATCCGAAGCCCACCGGCATGATCCACCACGCGAGCGGCACGGTCGGGTCCGGGGTCAAGAGCAAGACCGATCCGATGATGCCGAACGCCGCCGCTAAGGGTATCGCACCTTTAGGCACGAGCGAGCGTGAGGCGTAGAGCCCCATGGCGTACGACGCGTACCAGACTCCCGGCAGCATCCATATAAGTCCGTGCAGGATGAGCGCGAGGCTCAGCACGGCGCCGAGGACGATCGCCGGCAGAAGCGTCACGCCGGCGCTGCGCGCGCGCACTCGCTCCTGCGTCGCGCCCGTACGGGAATACCAGACGGCTATCGCACCATAGTTCAGGATAAGCGCAGCCGCGAGGCACGCGAACCATACGAAGAGATACGTGCGATAATCGGTCGGCGTCTCCGGATGCGGCACGAGAACGAACTGCGCGAGTCCGGCGACGATCGCGATGGCGCCGCTCGCCGCGGCCGCAGGTCCGGAATACCCTTTGAACTGCTGGCACGCCGCGAGGCGATCTCTGACCTCTGCGAGGTCCGCCAGCGCACGCTCGACTTCCATATGCACTTTGTATCACAAAGTGCGAGAGGGCGCAATCCCCCGGAGGTCTCGTTCGTCGCGGGACGCGCGAGCATCGTGTCGACACTTGGCCCAAAACCCGCTCGCGCGGTGTTCCGCGCGTCCTGAAGGCGGGCAAGGTGACTAACGGCAGGCGTCTGAAAACATCGCTCAACACCGGCGACCTCCTCATAGATCGGAGTGAGACGCATGGAACTCGACGGCATCCAGGTCTACCACGACGGCGACTTCGTCAAGTACGGCGACGCGAAGGTCGGATTGCTCACGCACGGCCTCAACTACGGCACCGGCTGTTTCGAAGGCATCCGCGGTTACTGGAGCCCCGACCATGCGGAAGTCTATCTCTTCAGACTCGCCGAGCACTACGAACGGCTTCATCTGTCGGCAAAGCTGCTTCTCATGGATCTCAAGGACGATGTCGCGACGATGTGCGAGGCGACGACGAAACTCATCCGGCTCAACGAATATCGCCAAGACGTCTACGTCCGGCCGATCGCGTTCAAGGCCGCCGAAGAGATCGGCGTGCGGCTCCACAACGTCAAAGATGATTTCGCCATCATCGCCATCCCGCATCGTTCGTACTTCGAATCAGGCGCCGGCCTGCGGACGGCGGTCTCATCCTGGCGGCGTATCGACGACAACAGCGCGCCTGCGCGAGCGAAATTGACCGGCGTTTACGTCAGCTCGGCGCTTGCGAAGAGTGAAGCGGTCATGAACGGGTTCGACGAAGCGATTCTGCTGACCGCGGACGGGCACGTCGCAGAGGGCAGCGCAGAGAACATCTTCGTCGTCCGCGACGGTCGCGTCTTCACGCCGCCGGTGACGGACGCGATTCTCGAAGGCATCACGCGCAAGACCGTCATCGAACTGCTTCGCGAAGAGCTTGGGCTTGAGGTCGCCGAGCGCAGCATCGATCGCAGCGAACTCTATCAGTCCGACGAGATATTCTTCTCCGGGACGGCCGTCGGCGTGTCGCCGGTGATCGAAGTCGATCGTAGGCCGGTCGGAAGCGGGTCCCCTGGCAAGATCGCGACCGCTTTGGCGGATCTCTACCGCGACATCACCCTCGGCAAGGTCGCAAAATACCACCATTGGCTCACGCCTTCTCACGCAACGAAAACCGATCGCCTGAGGAAGGCAAAAGCGACGGTCTGACGGTCGAGATAAATCTCGACCGCTCCCTTAAATCGAACAGATGTGCGCGTATAAATTTATATGCGCTTATCTTGCGTTCTCATATGCGACTCTGCTATAATGCCGTTGTGTGACGGGCGTCACTTTTGATTAGCCCGGCCGCATCGCGTAACGGCCCGTTAGATATGGGGCTATATGCGTGTAGCGGCGAGCCGAGCACCTTGGCTCATCGGACACAAAAGACAACGCCGCTTGGCAGAGCGGCGCGTCTTGGTGGGGACGATGGAGCCAGATCGGCGGCGAGAGGTTGCAGTGCGAGGACTGCCTCTCAAAGCGGAGATGACGGCGCGGCTCTCAAGCTCGCGAGCGAACTTAAAGGAGTTGTCATGCTGCACTTCGCGTCACTCGGTGGGGTCCTTCTCCATGTCATCTCGATGGCCGGCGGCGTGCTGGCTGGGATCGTCCACATCTTCAGCATCTCGGACACCCCAATCGCCACGAAGTAACATCGGCTAGCTGACGACCTCCGTCAGCAAGTCGACAAGCCTTGGATCAAAGAGCGTTCCGCTCTCCTGACGGAGTTTGCGGAGCGCTTCTTCTTTTTTGACCTTATCGACGCCGTCGTATCCGGTCAGCGACGAGACGTAGGCTCGCGCGATCGCTATGATCCGCGACGCTTGCGGTATTGCTTCTCCGACCAGACCTTTCGGATAACCGGTCCCATCGAAATGCTCGGAGTGGTACTCGACGTAGTCGGCGATCGCCGGGTCGACGAGCGCGTCCGCGCTCCTCAACATGATAGCGCCGAGACGTGCATACGTCTTCCGCTGATTCTCCTCGGCGGCGTTCGTCCGTTTACCCCAGCGCATGCGTGCCGGCAACCGGCTCTTGCCGATCTCGTGGAGCTCGGCGGCAAGTCCGATGTCGCCGATTTCTTGCTTCGACAATCCGAGGTGGCGCGCGAGCATCTTCGAGATGTTCTCCACCTCGGCCGTGAACTGGACGTCGGGGATGTCCGTAAAACGGATCATCTCGCGGATGACGGACGTCGCCTGTGATTTCGCCTGCTCGAGCTGTTCGAGGCGCCTGACGACGCCGAGGATGTCTTGAACGACGCGCGTCTGTGCGACGAGCACGTAGAAGAGCACCGTCGTCAGCATGCCGCCGTAGCCGTACATCGCGACGAGCAAGTAGCCGTAGAGCGAAGCGAACACGCCCATGCGCACGAACTGCAGCGAGAAGCCGGTCTGCCGGGTGAAGAAGAACGTCACCTGGACGAAGCCGTGCTGCGAGATCTGCCAGACGATGCCGACGACGAGCACGCCGACGAGCGCGATCGCGGATTCGGCCCATGGCGGCGCAGCTTTTTGGACGTCGGCGAAGAGTCCCCATACCGCGATCATGCCGTAGACCGCGGTGATGCCGGCACCCGCTTGTCCGAACGACCGCGGCGAGAAGAGATCGGAGAAGTTCGCAGGACGTGGTGCGAGCCTAAGCCGGATCGCGGCGAACGATATGAGGACGAGGAATATCGTCCAGTAGCCGAAGACGATCGACGAGGCCGCGATGACCGCGGTCAGGGGAGCGTACGACTTGCCAGCCGCGGACGTCGGCCGCTGCGAGACGGCGAGGAATACGCCGATGAACAGCACCGAAAGGACCGTCCACCAACTGAGTTCGAGGTGCGGCGGCCACAGCACGATGACCGCGAGACCCAAGAATCCGACCGCGAAGCAGAAAACGTTTAGTGCGACCGAGCGCCAGCGCTCCGCCTCGATCCGTGTGTGGTCTTCTGCCAAAGCCACGCTAGCTGCCGAGAACTTTCCCACTACCTATATGACTACGGCGCACGCTCTCCCGTGACGCCGCACACCAGGCCTTCTTTGGTTTTTATCGCCTAGTCTAGAGGGGATGGGGAGCGCGGTTGCTCGGTTAGCGGGCAGTCGTGACGTGCGTCACAAACGGCCGTTCGAATCGGCGCGCGCGATGGCGGTGCGCCGGAAGCTCTCGAAGGTCAACAAAGACGCCCGGCGGATGAACCGCTCGCCGTTGTCGAGATCGTCGAGATGCGTCGAGAAGGCGCAGATGACGTACGGAGCGCCGGCGAGTTCGACGATTCCGACGTCGTTGAGGGTGTCGTGCAGCGTTCCGGTCTTGTGCGCGACGACGACGCCCTTCGGCAAGGGCGCGGGCAAGAGCGTGTTGTGGCGCTGACCGGCGAGCAGGGCCAGCATCTCGTCGCTCGCTTGCGGATCGACGACGCGCCTCGCGGCGATAAGCGACAGAAGCCGGAGCATGTCGTCAGCGCTCGTGCGAAGCGCGCGAATATCGCCGTCGCTGCGGATGCTGTCACCCAGGCGTGTCTGCGAAAGGCCTAGCCCGGACATCGTCGCGTTGATCGACGAGCGGCCGACGAGCCGGATGAGCATGTTCGTCGCCGTGTTGTCGCTGACGTCGATCATCCTCGCGAGCAGATCGCCTACGCGATACTCGGTCCCCCAGGGCGCATCGCACAGCGAGCCGTAGCCGCAGTCGCGGTCTTCGTCGAGGAGCATAACCGTCCGGTCATCGGTGAACCGGCCCGCCCCCATCTGCTTGAAGACCTCGACCATGACCGGGATCTTGATCGTGCTCGCGGCCGGCAGGTTCACGCCGCCGTTGATCGCGATCGCGTGGCCGGTCCGAAGATCGCCGACGCTGAGCGCGACGAGACCGTCGGTGTGGGCCGCGAGATCCATGAGCCGCGGAACGAGTTCGTGCAATCTCGCGGCGCCGAGTTCGAGATCCCATGAAGTATCGTCTGCGGCCGCAAGAGGAACGCTCGAGGACGCGATGACCGCGACCGCTAGGAGCGGTGCGATGACGGATGCCGGTCGCATCTTCCGGTTATCGGCAGCGCTCCGGTCGACCGTAAAGGTCGACCGCTCCTAGACGCGAACGAGTCGCGGCCGCGTCAGCCGCCGTGACGCGCCTTACAGTATGAGGGTCGCCCGCATGCCCTTTTCCGGCCCGCCCGATCTCGCGAGGCTCGTCGAGATCATCGGCGTTCCGGTCGACGCCGGCGCGAGCCGGCGCGGCGCTCGCCTTGGTCCGCAAGCCATCCGGGCAGTCGGTCTCGTCGAACGCATCGGGGCGCTCGGCTACCGCGTTCGAGACACCGGCGACGTCGCCGTGCTCGCAGACGATCAAACACCGCTGGGGCCGGGCAAGCCGCACTCGTTCGAAATGCTCCACGCGACGGCGCTCGCGCTCGCCGACTCGGTCGAGCGCTCGCTCGGATCCGGCGCTTTCCCGATCATCGTCGGCGGCGACCACTCGCTTGCGATCGGCGCGCTGGCCGGCTGCGCGCGCGCCAAAGGTCCGCAAGGCCTCATCTGGATCGACGCGCACGCCGATGCGAACACGCCGGCGACGAGCCCGACGGGCAATCTCCACGGCATGCCGGTCGGGGCGGCGCTCGGCGACATGCGCGAGCTCTTCGACGCGAAACTCTTCCCGACGCCGTCCATCGACGCTGCACGAACGGTATTCGTCGCGCTTCGCGATCTGGACCCGGGCGAGAAGCGCCAGATCCGCGAGCGCGGGATGACCGCGTTCACGATGTCGGACATCGACCGGATCGGCATGGCGAAAGTCATGGAACGCGCCGTCGAGATCGCCGGCCGCGGACCGGCTTCGATCCACGTGAGCTTCGACATCGATGCGATCGACCCGGCGGCTGCTCCCGGCACCGGAACGCCGGTTCAGGGCGGTCTCACCTATCGCGAAGGGCACCTTGCGATGGAGATCGTCGCCGAGAGCGGCACCGCTCATTCGCTCGAGGTCGTCGAAGTGAACCCGGTCATCGACGACGGCGTCAAGACGGCGCGCGTCGCGATGGAACTCGTCTGCTCCGCTTTGGGTAAATCGATCTTGTGATAGCAGCGGCGTTCACCGCCGCCGTCGTGCTCGCCGTCATCGCGGGGTTCAACGACGGCGGCAACTTGCTCGCCTTGTCCGCCGCGAGCCGGACGATCCCGCCGGTCAGGTCCTTTCTGCTCATAGTCGCCGGCGCGTTCGCGGGCCCGTTCGTGTTCGGGACCGCGGTCGCGCAAACGACCGGGTCTGGGGTCGCCGACTACGCGAGCGTCGGCGCGGCTCAGCTTTTCGCCGCGATCGTGGGCGCGATCGCGACGGTCAGCGTGACGTTCGCCGCTCGCGTTCCGACGAGCATCTCCGCCGCGCTCTTCGCATCGATGGTCGGTGCCCTGTGGAGCGGGCCTGGCTTTGCGGCGGTCCACTGGCACGGAGTCGAACTCGTCGCCGTATCGCTTGTCGGATCGGTCGTGATCGGCGCGGCCGGCGGGGCGTTCGCGTACGCCGCCGTCGCGTGGCTGCTCGCTCGAGTCCACCGCCGGACAGGCGAGCGCATCGTCGCGCTCCAGCATCTGACGACGCTGGCGCTCGCGATGGCATACGGTTCGAACGATCTCGAGCGTACCGCCGGCCTTCTCGGCGCAGCGGTTTCAGCCAGGACGTTCTCCGTCCCCGCCTGGGCGTTCGTTGTCGCGGGGCTGGCATTCGTGATCGGGCTCGTCGCGGGCGGAGGCCGCATCGCTCGCACCGTCGGCGGCAAGCTCTTCTCGATCCGTCCGCACTCGGCGCTCGCGGCCGAGGCCTCTTCTGCGGCGACCGTCATCTGCTCGTCGCTCCTCGGCGGTCCGCTGAGCACCACCGCCGTGGCGGCGTCGGCGCTCATCGGCGTCGGAGCGGTGGTCGATGCACGCGCGATCCACTGGAACGCCGCCGCACAGATCGCACTGGCGTGGATCGTCACGGTGCCGGCGGCGCTCGCTGCGGGCGCGCTCGCCGGTTTGATCGTGCGTTCGATATAGGGAGTAAGCGATGTGGCTCGCCGACCTGTTCCGGAGTTCCCCAGGCAAGCGCTTCTTCGATCTGCTCGAAGCGCACGCATCGGTCTTGCTCGAAGCCGCCCGCACGCTCGCCGCGTATGTCGCCAGCGGTAAGGCGGAACTCGCGACGGTCGTCGACGAGCTCGAGCACAAGGGCGACGACGTGCTGCGCGGACTCGTCGCGGCGATCAGCGACACGTTCGTCACGCCGCTCGACCGCCAGGATCTCTACAACCTCGGGGAAGCGCTCGACGATATGATCGACTACCTCGCGAGCGCTGCCGTCGAGATAGCGCTCTTCCGACAGCCGAGCACGCCGGCGATGCGTGCGATGTGCGAGCTGCTCGTCGAAGCGGCGGTGTCGATCCAGTCCGCGGTCGGCGCGGTATCGAAGGACAGAAATGCCGCGCTGATCGCCGCCCGCGAGGCAAGCGAAGCCGAGAACCGCATGGAGATCCTCTATCGGACCGCGCTCGCCGACCTATTCGAAGGCCACGATTTCCGCGAGATGTTCAAGCTGCGCGAGATCTATCGCCACCTGAGCAACAGCGCGGACCGTGCCGACACGGTCGGCAAGCTCATCGGCAAGATCGTCGTGAAGACGTCGTGAGGGCCGTGCCGATCGGCTAGACGGGGGCGAGCCGCCGCATCTGGCCGGTGAGCGTTTCGCCCGGCTTCACCTCGACGATCTCGAGTCCGGCGACGTCCTTCGTCAGCTCGCGCAGCTTCGCGGGCGTTCCGGTGAGCGCGGGGAACGTCGCGTAGTGCATCGGGATGATCGTCTTGACCCCGAGCAGCCGGATCGCGTACGCACCCTCGTCCGGACCCATCGTGTAGAAGTCGCCGATCGGCAGCATGGCGATGTCCGGTTTGTAGATCTCGCCGATGAGCTTCATGTCGGAGAAGACGCACGTGTCGCCGGCGTGATAGATCTTGACGCCGTTCTCGAACCGCATGATAAAGCCCGCGGCCTCGCCGCCGTACCACATCCCGTCGCCGTCCTGGACGCCGGACGAATGGACCGCGTGGGTCATCGTCAGGTGCACGCCGGCGACGTCGGTCGACCCGCCCTTGTTGAAGCCGACGACGTTTTTCACGCCTTGTTTGCTCAGCCATGCCCCGAGTTCGATGATCGTCGCGCACGTCGCGTCGAATTTCTTCGCGAGCGCGACCGTGTCGCCGAGGTGGTCGCCGTGACCGTGCGTCAGGAAGATCGCGTCGAGGCTCTTCGGCTGCTTGAGATGATCCGGGCATGCCGGGTTGCCGCTGAGGAACGGATCGACGATGACGTGCTTGCCGCCCGGGGTCTTGATCGCGAAGGTCGCGTGGCCGCAAAACGTGACTTCGAGCTTGCCGAGATCGATGGACATCATGCTCTCCTTGGTCGTCATACTACGTGAAGGGGTGAAAGATTTAAGGCGGCACCCGACTGCGCCTGCTCACGCCGAGCCGAGCGCAAGCTCGACCTCTTCGCGCACCCACGCGTCGCCCTCGATGTCGAGGTGTTTTTTAAGCGCCTCTCGCGCCGCATCGCCGCCAAGGCGGCCGAGCGCCCATGCCGCGTGGCCGCGGACGAGCGGCTTGCGATCGTCGAGCGCGGCGACGAGGTGCGGCACCGCCCGGTCGTCGCGCGAGTTGCCCAAAGCGACCGCCGCATTACGCTGGAGTACCGCCTTGCCGCGCCAGGCCATCGACGTCGGACCGAACCACGTGCGGAACTGCGACTTCGTCATGCGCAGGACGGCGGTCAGATCCATGGACGTGCCGATGTGCGGCAAAGGCGCGAACGGGTTGTCGCCGGCGACACGGTTAGCGGCGACGTTCTCGCTTTCGTTCACCGGACACGGCGTTTGGCAATCGTCGCAGCCCCAAAGGCGATTGCCGATCGACTCGCGCAGCTCGCGCGGGATCGGCGTCTTCAATTGCGTGAGATCGGAGATGCAGCGGCGCGCGTCGACCGATCCGTCGTCGCCGATCGCATGCGTCGGGCAGCGATCGATGCACACCGGACAGGTCCCGCAGTTCGTCTCGAGCGGTTCGTCCGGTTCGACTTCGATCGTCGTGATGAGCTCGCCGAGGAGCACCCATGAGCCGAAGCGCTTCGTGAGCACGTTGCCGTTGCGGCCGAACCAGCCGATGCCGGCGCGAACGGCGGCTGCTCGATCGACGAGCGGCCCCGTGTCGACGCACGGCAAGCAGCGCTCCCCCGGATATTCGTCGCTGATGAAACGTGCGAGCTCGCGCAGCCTGCCGCCGATGACGCGGTGATAATCGCTTCCCCACGAATGGCACGAGACCGCGCCGCGTAGACCTGGTGCGTTCGGGTCGTAGGGAAGCGCCGCGCCGGCGTAGGACGTCGCGGTACAGACGATCGACTTCGCGCCCGGAAGCACGTGCTCCGGAGTGCAACGCTCTCGCACGTCGTCATCGCTATAACGCCATTGGCTCAAGAGTCCGTCGCCGACGCGCTGCTGGAAGACGCGCATCGTCGAGACGAATGGCACGGCGTCGGTGAAGCCGACCAGATCGAAGCCGAGCTCGAGCGCACGCGCCGTGATGCGCGCTTTGGCATCGCCGGCTATTGGTCGGCTCGATGCGAGCGAGGCTATGTCGTCTGCGACGCCGGCGGCGAGAAGTCGAGATCGCACGCGCCGTGTACGGGCAGACCGTTGAGCGTCGCCGGCGCGAACGTCGATGCGCGCGCGGCTGTGAGCGCCGCGTCGTCGACGTTCGGATCGCCCGACGACTTCACGAGACGGACTGAAAGTATTTGACCGTCGGGGCCGACTTCGACTTCGACGGTCGCCGTGCTCGGCGCGTGATCGTCGATGCCGAGCGGCGCCGTCTTGATGACGCGCACCGGATTATCGTCACCCCAGACGACGTTGCCCGAAAGATCCTGCGTACCGCCGTTCGCGGTCCGCGCGTCGCCCGGCGTCTCCGTCGGTTCGGGCGTCGGCACCGGCGCGGCCGCGACGACGTGCGCAACGCGGTTGTCGAGCACCGGCTTCACGGGATGCTCGATGATGAGGCGCACATGGCGTCGCGCCGGCGGTCGCACGCTCATGCGCACGTCCGCGATCTTGGCCATTTCACGGTATTTGAGCATTGCGAGGTCGCGGTTCGTGCGGAGCAGCGGGTGCGGTGACGGCGTGGGCGTCGGCGGCGGCGGCATCTTCTGAAGCTCTTGCTTGCGCGACAGCGTCACGATCGATACCGAGTCGGGCAGGTCGGACGCGGCGAAATGCGGCGAGAGGTTCGTCAAAACGGGTCCGGCGGTGAAGTGGATGAACGCAGACAACAGGACGAACGCGACAAGCCCCGCCGCAGTACGTTTGCGGAACGGCAACCGGCGCTTCGTCGTCTTTACTTTGTCTTGTCCGTCGTCCATGAGCATCCGCTCGTTCTAGTTCCGGGCTTTAGGAATTCGACCGGCGTCAATGGCCTGCCTCCGGCTCTGCGCGCTGCATCGCCAGGAGCTCTTCATATTTCTTCGGCACGGCGGGCTCATATGTGAGGAACGACGGCATGGGGTAGCGGACGCCGCCTCGCTGGGTCCCTTCCAAGCCCCGCACGAGCTCGTCCACCCACGACCGGGGAGCGTGCGTCTCCGAGCGTTCAGCACAAGGGCACAGCGCCCCTCGGCGTGCAACAGGTTCGAGTTCATGTCATCAAACGATCCCGACCAGACCGTGACCAAGGCAGCCGTGCCGAAGCGCATCCTATACAGTGCGGACTGGTGCTGGTATTGCCAGCGCGTCATGGAAAAGCTCGCGGAGCTCGGCGTCGACTACGAGTACGTCGAGGTGCCGGTCTTCCATAGCAAGCGCTCTAAGGTGCTCGAGGTGTCGGGCCAGACGAGCGTGCCGGTCTTCGTCGACGGCGACGTCGTGCTCGACGACGACGACCTCATCATCCCATATCTCGAAGAGCACTACGCCAAAAGCTGAGCAGGCTGTAGCGGTCGACCGTGAAGGTCGACCGCTCCATCTTTTTCTTAGCCGATGGGCCTATGCGTAGATGCCGCGCGTCATATATGCGTCGACAACGCGCTTGATCGCGACGACGTATGCCGCGCCGCGCAGCGTCGTGCCGTACTCCTTGCCCGTATCCCAGACGACGTCGAAGTTCTCGCGCAGCAGATCGCGCAACCGGTCGTTGACCTCTTTCTCGCGCCAGTAGTAGCCCATCCGGTTCTGGACCCACTCGAAGTACGAGACGGTGACGCCGCCGGCGTTCGCGAGAATGTCCGGGATGACGGTGATCCCGCCCTCTGAAAGGAGGGCGTCCGCTTCTGGCGTCGTCGGACCGTTCGCGCCCTCCGCGATGAGACTCGCCTTGATCTTGCGCGCGTTCTTCTCCGTCAGCTGGTTCTCGAGCGCTGCGGGTACGAGAATGTCGCAGTCGAGCTCGAGCAGCTGCGCATTGCTCACGCGGTCGGCGGCAAAACCGTCGAGCGTTCGATGCGCGCTCTTGTTCGCGTGCTCGAGCGCCGCGGCGATGTCGATGCCCTTGGGATTGTGATAGCCGCCGGTCACGTCGCTGATGCCGACGATCTTCGCACCTGCATCGCTCAGCAGCTTCGCGCTGATCGAGCCGACGTTGCCGAAGCCCTGGACGACGACACGCATGCCTTTGAGCGACTTGTTCATCTTCTCGAGGGCCGCTTCGATCGCGATCATGACTCCCCGGCCGGTCGCCTCGACCCGCCCGCGGGAACCGCCGACGTTGAGCGGCTTGCCGGTGACGACGGCCGGCGTATGCGCGCGGAGATGCATCGAGACCGTATCCATGATCCACGCCATCGTCTGAGGATTCGTGTTGACGTCGGGTGCCGGAACGTCCTTATCGGGGCCGATGATCTCGATGAGGTCGGCTGCGTAGCGGCGCGTCAGCCGTTCTAGCTCGCTGAGCGACAGCACATTCGGATCGCACGTGACGCCGCCTTTGGCGCCACCGAACGGCAAGTCGACGACCGCGCACTTCCACGTCATCCAAAAAGCGAGCGCCGTGACCTCGTCGAGCGTCACGTTAGGGTGGTATCGTATGCCGCCCTTCCCGGGTCCGCGCGCCGAGCTGTACTGGACGCGGTAACCCGTGTAGACTTCGAACTCGCCGTTGTCGCGGGCGAACGGTATCGAGATGATCACTTGGCGAGACGGATGCGTCAGAATACGATACATGCTCGACGTGAGGTTGAGCCGCTGCGCCGCCGCGTCGAAGAAGTGCATCGCCTCGCCGAAGACGGATGAATCTGGCTGGTGGCTGGTTGGCATGGATAAGATCCTTGCGTTCAGACGTTGAAGCGGAAGTTCACGACGTCGCCTTCCTGCATGACGTAGTCTCGGCCCTCGACGCGCAGGAGCCCTGCATCGCGCACCGCCTGCAGACCGCGAAGCCGCGCGAGGTCGTCGTACGACGCGATCTCGGCGCGGATGAAGCCGCGTTCTATGTCGCTGTGGATCGTGCCGGCGGCTTGCGGCGCCTTCGTGCCGCGCGCGATCGGCCAGGCGCGCGCCTCTTTCTCGCCTGCCGTGAGAAAGGTCATGAGATCGAGCAGTGTGTACGCGGCGACGATGAGCCGGTCGAGACCGCTCGACTCGATGCCGAGCTCGGCGGCGAAAGCCGCGGCTTCACCCGGCGAGAGCGCCGCCAGTTCGGCTTCGAGCTTCGCACACAGCTCGACGCATTCGGCGCCTTCGCGCTTCGCGTATTCACGCACGGCGAGGACGCGCGCGTTCGATCCGGCAGACCCGATCTCGTCGACGTTCGCGACGTAGAGCAGCGGTTTTGCGGTGAGTAAAGCCAGTTCCTTTGAGAGGGACACCTCGAGGCTTCGGTTGGAAACACTGCGCGCCGGCTCTCCTTTATCCAGCGCCGCGGCGATGCGTTCGAGCGCCTCGACTTCTTTCGCGAGCGCCGGATCGGATTTCGCTTTCGGCCTCGACTTCTCGAGCCGGCGCTCGACGACGGAAAGGTCCGCGAGCGCGAGCTCGACGCGGATCGTCTCGATATCGCGAAGCGGATCCGGGTGCGCGTCGACGTGGACGACGTCGGCGTCTTCGAAACAACGCACGACCATCGCGATCGCGTCGACCTCGCGCACGTGCGAGAGGAACGCATTGCCGAGCCCCTCGCCTTTGCTCGCTCCTCGCACGAGGCCCGCGATGTCGACGAAGGTCGTCGTCGCCGGCACGGTTCGCTTGCTTGCGAAGACGTCGGAGAGCACGTCGAGCCGCCGATCGGGCACGGGCACGATGCCGACGTTCGGTTCGATCGTGCAGAACGGATAGTTGCTCGCCGCGACGCTCGCGCGGGTTATCGCGTTGAACAGCGTCGATTTGCCGACGTTCGGCAGCCCGACGATTCCGCATGCGAGCGACATCGATCAGTCCGCCTGTGCGACGCCGGGGAGCCATCCCTCGGCCTGCAGGCGTGCCGCGAGCAACACCCGGAGATTCGAACGCTCGAGATCCTCGTCGCCTTCTAGCGAGCGCAAGTCGACGCGGAAGATGGCGAGCTCTGCGGTGCTGTCGGCGAGCGCGACCGAGATGTGCGCGTCGCCGATGCCGGCCTGGGCGGCTATCTCCTTCGCGTGCTCCTCGACCCGCTCGCGCATCGCACTCGCGTCGCCCTTCCATGGCACCGTGAGCGTGAAGCTCGCGACGTTCGGCAGGCGGCTCGCGTTCGTGACGAGGGCGATGTTGCCGTTCGGGATGATGACGAAGCGGCCGCGGCGGTCGACGACACTGGTCGTCCGCAAGCCCATCGCGTCGACCCTGCCCTTGACGGTCTGGCCGCCGCTCGTCACGAGCTCGACGCGGTCGCCGACGTCGTACTGGTCCTCGAAGAGGAAGAAGAATCCGGTGACGATGTCGCGCACGAGGTTCTGCGACCCGAACGCGAGCGCCGCGGTGACGAAGCCGGCCGACCACACGGCGGGCGTCACGTTCACCGACCAGATGTTGAGCAGCGTCAGCGTGCCGGCGACGACGACGACGAGCCCGACGATCGATTTCGAGAGCGTCAGGAACGTCGCGATTCGCGGCATGTATGACGATATGAAGCGCCGCTTGTAGAACCGGTCGATGAGCGCGATGACGACGCGCCATACGACGATCGCGACCAACAGCGCGATGACCGTCGCTTCGATGTGTCCGGCAAGCGCGCGCACGTCCGGGCGGTCGAGCGGCTGTGTGATCACACGAAATCGTAGGAGAACCGCGCGTAGAAAACCTGCGCCAGACGCGCGCGAACACGCGATAGGAACCGAAGACGGTAGCGCGAAGCTGGCTTCCTCGCTGGGCGCTGGCGGAGCTTTAAACGATGCGGCAGATGAAGGTGGACAAACTGGGCATCGATTTGCTCACGCACGATCCCGTCGTCATCCTCAAAGACATGGACGGCAAGCGCTATCTGCCGATCCTCATCGGACCGTTCGAGGCGACGGCGATCGCGCTCGCGCTCGAAGGCCAGCCTGTGCCGCGCCCGCTGTCGCACGACCTCATGAAGTCGATCATCGACGGCCTCAACGCGAAGCTGACGAAGATCATCATCCACGACATCAAGGATAGCACGTTTTACGCGAAGCTCGTGCTCGAGCTCGGCGGCGAAGACCAGGAGATCGACGCCCGGCCGAGCGACTGCATCGCCCTCGCGCTGCGCACGAATGCGCCCATCTACGTCACCGACAAGATCGCTCTCGAAGAGTCGGTGTACGACAAGAAGGCCGAGGAAGAAGAGATGCAGCGCTTCCGCAAGTACATCGAAAGCCTGAAGCCGAGCGACTTCAAGGAATCCTAAGCCCGGACCGACCATTACGCCACGGTGAGCAATAGCGCTGAGATCGGGGTCTTCGGAGGCTCCGGGTTTTACTCGTTCGTCGAAGGCCTGCACGAGGTGAAGATCGAGACGCCGTACGGGCCGCCGAGCGATCTCGTCGCGCTCGGCGAAGTCGGGGGCAGGCGTGTCGCGTTCTTACCGCGTCACGGCAAATCGCACGGACTGCCGCCGCACATGATCAATTATCGCGCGAACGCGTGGGCGATGAAATCGCTCGGCGTCACGCGTATCCTCGGGCCGTGCGCTGCCGGGTCGCTCAAAGCGTCCGTGAAGCCCGGCGATTTCGTCGTCTCCGATCAGCTCGTCGATCGTACGACCGGGCGCAAAGACACGTTCTACGACGGGCCGATCACCACGCACGTCTCGTTCGCGCACCCGTATTGCCCGCAGCTGCGAGCGCTCGCGATCGGGATTATCAAGCAGCGCGGCATCGCCGTGCACGAGCGCGGCACGGTCGTCACCATCCAAGGTCCGCGCTTCTCGACCGTCGCGGAGAGCCGCTGGTTCTCGTCCGCGGGCTGGGAAGTCATCAACATGACGCAGTACCCCGAGGCGTATCTCGCGCGCGAACTCGAGATGTGCTATGCGAACATCGCGCTCATCACCGACTACGACGTCGGCCTCGAGGGCGAATCGGGCGTCGAGCCGGTGACGAACGAGTCGGTCGTCGCGGTCTTCAACGCGAACAACGCACGCGTCCGCGACGTGCTCAAGGGGATGATCGAGGGCATGCCGCCGGAGCGGACGTGCTCGTGCGGAACCGCGTTGCAGGGCGCGCGCTTCGGCTGATGCCTCGCAAGCCGCAAGCGGCCGCTGCGCTCGAGGCGCCGCCGCGACCGGATCCGCCGATGCCTCTGCGAGGTCACGCGACGATCGTGCGCCAGTTCGAGCGCACGGGTCCGGCCGGCCTCGCGCATGCGTACCTTTTCCACGGCCCGCGCGGCGTCGGCAAAACGACCTTCGCTCGGACGCTGGCGCTGACGCTCCACTGCGAGCGGCCGACATCGTTTCCGCTCGGCTATTGCGGCACGTGCGCCGCGTGTCACCGCGGGCTTGCGGGATCCTCGGGCGACACGCTGTTCGTCGATGACGCGTTCATCGCGTCGCTCGACCCTTCGTCGGAGCGTCGTGTCTCCGGCGTCAACATGGACGCCGCGCGCGAAGTCGTGCGCCTCATGCAGCTGCGCAGCTACGAGGGCGGGCGTCAGGTATGCATCATCCCGCGCTTCGACGACATCACGTTCGACTACGTCTACAACACGTTCTTGAAGGAGCTCGAGGAGCCCGATGCCGGCAAGCTCTTCCTCTTGACGTCGGACAGGCCGGAGCGTATCCTTCCGACGATCCGCTCGCGGACCTCGCAGATCCGCTTCGCCGGTCTCACCGAAGACGAGATCTCATCGGCGCTCGTCGAGCGTTACGACGTCGCGCCGAAACGTGCCGCGACACTCGCGCGCAAAGCCCAGGGCAGCCTCGGCGATGCGATCGCGATGCGCGAAGAGGAGGGTGAAACCCTCGGCGAGGTCACCCGCAGATGGGCGCTCGCATGTCTTCGTACGCCGCGGGCGCTTCCGCCGATGCCGCCGCTCGGGAAAGACGACCCGCGCGGCGCGCTCGATTCGATCCTCCGTCACGCGCGCACCGCGCTGCGCGACTGCATGGTGTTCGCGATCGCCGGCGAGAGCGCGACGTTCGATCGCGACGCATTGGCGGAATATAGATCGACGTCGGCTGCGCTCGGCCCGAACGCCGCAGCGGTCGCCGCGGATGCGCTCGCGCTCGTCACCGAAGCCGAGAACATCGCGGTGACCAACGTATCGCCCGCCACCGTGCTCGGCTGGCTGCAGATACAACTCCGATCGGTCGCGCTCGCCAGGACCGCAGATGGCTCACGGCGCTAAGGGCTCGGCGCTTTCGCATCTCGAGTGCCCCAAGTGCCACGCTCGGTCAAACGCCGACGTCGTCGCCCAGCTGTGCGCGTGCGGCTCGCCGCTGCTCGCGCGCTACGATCTCGAACGAGTGGCGAGCTCGACATCTCGAGACGAGATCGACGCGCGCACCGACACGCTTTGGCGCTGGAGCGAGCTTCTGCCGGTGCGCGACACGGCGAATCGCGTGTCGCTCGGCGAGCGGGCGACGCCCATCGTCGCGCTGACCGGTTACGGCGCGCGCGCCGGTATCGTTTCGCTTGCGGTCAAGGATGAGGGAACGCTCCCGACCGGGAGCTTCAAGGCACGCGGCGCTGCCATCGGCATCTCGCGGGCCCGCGAACTTGGCGTACGCGCCTTCGCACTGCCGACGAACGGCAATGCCGGCGCAGCGTGGTCCGCATACGGCAGGCGCGCCGGCATGGAGGCGTTCTTCGCGATGCCGAAAAGCGCGCCGCCGATCCATCGCTTCGAATGTCAGGCGGTCGGCGCGCACGTGACGCTCGTCGACGGGCTCATCTCCGATGCCGGCAAGCTCGTCGCTCAGTGGGTGCGCGAACGCGGGCTGTATGACGCGTCGACGCTCAAAGAGCCGTATAGGATCGAAGGCAAGAAGACGCTCGGATTCGAGATCGTGCAGCAGAACGGCTGGAGCGTTCCGGACGTCATCCTCTATCCGACCGGCGGCGGAGTCGGTCTCATCGGGATCGACAAGGCGCTTGCAGAACTACGCGCACTCGGCTGGATCGGCGAGCGCAAGCCGCGGATGGTAGTGGTGCAGGCGTCCGGCTGCGCGCCGATCGTCCGGGCGTGGGAAGCGAAAGAGCGGGCGTCGATCATGTGGGAAGGCGCGCGCACCGCGGCCTTCGGCATCAACGTGCCGAAAGCGCTCGGCGATTTTCTCGTCCTCGAAGCCGTCTACTCGTCGGACGGCTTCGCGATCGCCGTCGACGACAAAGCGATCGTCGCCGCACGAGACGCGGTCGCGTCAGACGACGGGATGCTTTTGGGCCTCGAAGGAGCCGCAACCATCGCGGCGGCGAAAGTGCTGCGCGCTAGTGGCTGGATCGCGGCCGGCGAGCGCGTTCTCGCCATCAACACCGGCTCGGCGTTCAAGGGCTGGATGACGCCGCAGGGACCGCTCGATTGAGAAATGGAGCGGTCGAGATTTATCTCGACCGCAGACGAGCTTGCAAATGATCGACGGCTCCGGACTGGCGAGACCGCGCCGGTCGAGCTGAAGCTCGACCGCTCCCTTTCACTATTGCGAGACCGCGCCGGTCGAGCTGAAGCTCGACCGCTCCCTTTCACTATTGCGAGACCGCGCCG
>JANWLL010000006.1 GCA_025450855.1 Vulcanimicrobiia bacterium | reverse complement strand
TATCCAAACACGCGTTACGTTTGGTCCCGTCGACGTCGCTTCGTCGATCCAGCCAGGCCCTGGAACCGTGAACCTGAAGACTTTCGCCGGCCCGATCGACGTTGTCCAGGTCTCTGAGCCGGATACAGATTCGCCGTGAGGCGAAGTCCGGAGCGTCAACTCACGAGACGCCGCGGCGGTCGAGATAAATCTCGACCGCTCCCTATTTAAGTAGGTTCGCGCTTTGGGGCCTAGGCGATGGCGGCGACGCGCTCGAGGAACCGGTCGATGCGAGCTTTTTCTATCCGGACGCCAAGGGGCGGATGCGTTTCGGGTGCGTGGAAGTCCGAGCCGCCCGTCGTGACGATGCCGCGCTCGTCGGCGAATGCGTAGAGGCGTTGCTCGTCGTCGGGCGTCGCCGTAGGATGGACGACCTCGACGCCGTCCGCGCCAAGCTTATAGATCTCTTCGAGGTGGTGCGGTTCGCGCAGCCGGTTCGGATGCGCGATGACGCAGATGCCGCCCGAACGGTGGATAAGATCGATGATGTCGCCGGACGTGAGGCGCTTCAACTTGACGAAGCCCTTTTCACCGTCAGCGAGATATTTGTCGAACGCCTCCTGGATATTGGAGACGATGCCCTTCGCGAGGAGCGCGCGCGCGAGATGTGGCCGGCCGACGCTCGCCCCGCCTTTGACTTGCGTCCTGACGTCGTCGTACGACACGTCGACGCCGAGCCCGTTCATCCGCTCGACGATCGCCTTCATGCGCACCTCGCGCTCTTCGCGCTGTTTGCGAAGCGCGGTGAGCAGCGGCGTGTCGTCCGACGTGACGCCGTATGCCAACAGGTGCACCGTGTGCCCCGCGTGCTCCGTGTCGACTTCGAGGCCGGGCACGCAGCGCGACGCGAGATCGTCGGGAACGGGATACGCCGCGATCGTGTCGTGATCGGTGATGCAGAAGAGCTCGAGATGCTTCGCGCGGATCTCGTCGAAGATGCGCTCCTTCGGCCATGCGCCGTCGGAGCACGTCGTGTGCATCTGGAGATCGACGAGCATCTCGCTCATTTGGCGGCGGTTTGACGAAGGACGTCGGAGCGCAGGTAGCCGCGCTCGACGAGGCACGCGAGCACTTTCTCGGCGCTCTCTTCGGGCGTCTCGTCGTTCGTCATGAGATGGACTTCGGGTGCGTCCGGCGGCTCGTACGGGTCGGACACGCCGGTGAATTCCTTGATCTCGCCGCGCCGCGCCTTCGCATACATCTCGACCTTGCCGTCGCGCGTCTCGCAGATCTCGATCGGGCAATCCGCGTAGACCTCGATGAAATCGTCGCCGACCATCATGCGCAGCTCATCGCGCGTCTGGCGATATGGGGAGATCGCGGAGCAGATGGCCGCGACGCCGTTGCGCTCGAGGAGGTGCGCGACGAAGCCGATTCGCCGGATGTTCGTGTCGCGGTCCTCTTTCGAGAAGCCGAGGCCCTTCGAGAGATTCGTCCGGACGACGTCGCCGTCCAGCGACTCGAATCTCCGCCCGCTCGCGCGGATGCGTTGCTCGAGGATCCGCGCGATCGTCGTCTTGCCGGATCCGGACAGCCCGGTGAACCAGATGATGAAGCCCGTGTCTGTGGTAGCCAAACTCGTATCGCTCCTCGTCAGAAGTGTTGCCGCGCTAGTAGTTCCGACCGTCATTTGTGGCGCCGCGTGACAGCCCTGTCCGTCTATGGTCCGCACGGCCCCGCATAAGCCCTTTCGAGGAATTTCGGCGGGTGCGGCTAGGACCAGTAGACCGGTCGTCCCTTTGCGTGGTTCATTCGTGAGGGACGGTGTGCTCACCGTCGGCCCGGACCGGAAAAGTCGCATGCTACGACCGGCTCACAGTGCAACAGCGCGAGGTCAGCGCGCGTATAAGCAGACAACCGGGCGACGTCAGCCGCCCAGGTCTACGTTCGATCTTAACCAGGCGGGAGTCAGTGGACATGTTCGTCGCGAGAACGATTGCGCTCATCGTCGGGTTCACGATTGCGGTTGTCGCCGCTGCAAGGCCGGTCTCGGTCGCGATGATCGATGGCCCGAACTCGGCCGTCCCTTCTACGACCGCCACGCTTTCGCCCGACGAGATCTATGTCAGATCCGTCCGTGAGATGCGGACGCTCGCTCACACCGGCAACCCGCCGTATCTCGTCTTCGACTTGCACCTCGTCAGCCACAACCTTCATTGGTATCCGCAGGCGGATAACGGGCAGACGGATTGGGAAGTCAAGCTCGTCCATGCGAACGAGACCGCGGACTATCGCGTCTGGTATCGATCGAAGGATGAGCGGGCGCTCGTCCAAGACGCGGCGACGCACGCGGCCTACGCGGGCGAGTCGCCGTTCGCGCCGGAGACGACCGACTTCGCGGACATGACGGGCACGAAGGCGACGCCTTCGCCATCGCCCTCACCGGCTTCGGGCAAGGCAAGCGACGCGCCGGCGCAAGTCATCGGTGCGATCACGGTCAATGGAAGCAAGTACTACGCGATCGATCTTGTCGGCATGGAACAGCGAGACGGACGGCAGACGTATCACCTCCATCTGCGCGCGTTTCACGACGCGATGGATTATCCGCTGACGGACTTATGGGTCGACGCGAACGACTTTCGGATCGTCGGGGCGCACGGCGAGGTGACGGTGCGAGCGGTCGCCGCGCTGTTCGGCGTCGGCGTGACCGCGGACTTCGCGCAAGCGGACAAGTACTGGCTCGTCTCGACGATGGATGTGTCGCTCAAGGGCTACATCGCGTTCTGGCATGCGAATACGGAGACGTCGATGACGGCATCGGTCGTATCGATACCGGCGACGTTGCCGGCGAGCTACTTCCCGACGCCGTCGCCGTCCGCTACGCACTAGGAGCGAGGCCGCGGCGGTCGAGATGAATCTCGACCGCTCCCAGAGTTACGAAGGGGTCGTCGACATCGCGGAGATGAGGACGTCCGCCACCTCAGGCCGCGAGAACTCCTGCGGAGGACGCTCGCCCGCGCGGAGCATGTCGCGGACCTTCGTGCCCGACAGCGCCACGTGGTTCGCCTTGTCGTGCGGACAGGTCTTCGTCGTCGCCATCCCCTCACAGACGTTGCACCAGAACGAGTGCTCGAAGCGGAGGATCGTGACGCCGAGCTCGCTCTCGATGCCCTCGAAGATCTGTTGCGCGTCGAAGGTGCCGTAGTACGAGCCGACGCCGGCGTGATCGCGGCCGACGATGAAATGCGAGCAGCCGTAGTTCTTGCGCGCCGTCGCGTGGAGCACGGCTTCGCGCGGCCCCGCGTAGCGCATCGCTGCTGGGAAGACCGAAAGCACCGTTCGTCCGAGCGGATAGTACTTCTCGAGCAGCACGTGATAGCAGCGCATGCGGACGTCCGCGGGAACGTCATCGCCCTTCGTCTTGCCGACGAGCGGGTGGAGAAGCAAGCCGTCGACGATCTCGAGCGCGACCTTCTGCAGATACTCGTGTGCGCGATGCACCGGATTGCGCGTCTGGAAGGCGACGATCGTGCGCCAGCCGAGCTCTTGGAACTTCGCGCGCGTCTGCGCGGGCGTCATCGTCTCCGCGGGGAACTGCGGTGCGGGCATCTTGAGCAGCGTGATCTTACCGGCCGCATACCGAGGACCAGCCTCGAGCACCGCCGCGACGCCCGGATGCTCCTTGTCGCTCGTCCGGTAGACCTTTTCGGCCTCGCGCGCCGGATCGCCCTCGAAGACCTCCTCGATCGCGATCGTCGCGATGACGTCGCCTGTCTCATCGACGAGCGCCGCGGTCGAGCCCGCTTTGACGTCCGCTCCCCTGACCGGCAGAACGATCGGCATCGACCAGATAAGACCGCTTCGCAGGCGCATGTCGTCGACGACGCTGCGATAGTCGGCCGATCCCATGAAGCCTTCGAGCGGCGAGTACGCGCCCGTCGCGATGCAGATGACGTCGCAGATCGATCGGTCGCTCAGCTCGATGCGCGGCATCGAGCGCGCCGCCGCGAGACCTTTGCTGGCAGCATCGGCATCGACGACGCGGTTGACGAGCGTGCCGCCGTGCGGAGCCACGAGAGCCGGTTTGGAATCAGGCACAAGGTCCTCCAGACGCGCGAAGAGGCGTCGACGTTCTAGAACAAATTCGGGGAGTTCGCATTTCAACCAGCCTCGCGACCCATCCCTGCGAAGCGAGCGCCTCCATGACCACAAGATGGACACGATGGTCCACGATTTAGGAGAAGCGGCCCCACGTGCGGAAGCGGTCGGCAGGATGAGATCGACGCTCCGGACGATCGCAGCTGGTCTGGACCACGCATTGAGGCGCGTGCATTTCGACCTTAATCAAAGCATCAGTGCGACGACTTTCGTCGCGGGAACCGGTCGCAGTGGGACAGCGTGGGTCGCGAACATCGTCAACTACGACCATAGCGCCCGCTACATGTTCGAGCCGTTCAATCCGTTCAAGGTGCCTGAGTGCGCAGGATTCCGATACCGCCAATACCTCCGGCCCACCGAAGCAGCCGAAAAGTATGTTGGTCCTGCGCGTATAATCCTGAGCGGTCTTATAACTAACGATTGGATCGACCAGTTCAACCGCGCGCTCGTCAGCCGGCGGCGGGTCGTCAAAGAGATCCGCGCCAACCTCATGCTCAAATGGTTGAAGGAGAGATTCCCGGACATCCGGCTTATCATGATGTTCCGACACCCATGCGCCGACGCGTATTCCCGCTTGCGCCTCGGTTGGCAGAGCCACCTCGACGAGTTGCTCGCGCAAGACGACCTCGTCGCCGATCATCTCGCGCCGTTCGTCGCCGAGATGCGTGCGGCGCGCACGCCGTTCGAGCAGCACGTCTTCCTTTGGTGCGCTGAGAACTTCGTGCCGCTCAAGCAGCTCGAGCCCGGCGATGCCGCGTTCGTCTTCTACGAGAACTTATGCACGGATCCGCACGGCGAGGTCCAAAAGCTTTTCGGTTTTCTCGACCGCGATGTGACGCCCGAGATCTACGGCCGCCTCGCGCAGCCGTCCGAGCTGACGCGCGAAGAGAGCGCGGTCAACAGCGGCGGCGACCTCATCGAGGGCTGGCGTAAGTCGGTCGATGCGCGACAAGCCGAGCGCGCGTTCGACATCCTCCGTCTTTTCGGTCTCGACGCGATCTATTCACGCGACACCTCGATGCCCGACGTCGCCGCCGCGAACGCGATGCTCGGTCCGCGCCCTGCCGCTGCGGGCGTGGGCTGACGAGGCGAGGGGCGCATGGGTTCGATCCGAGATTGGCTCAAAGGACGGTTGTCGCCAGAGGTGCGGCAGCAGATCAAGCGCGTCGTCAACTGGCCGCCGATCATCGACGTCGGCAAGTTGAGCGATGCCGTCTTCCTCGCGGGAACGGGTCGAAGCGGCACCGGTTGGGTCGCGAACATCATCAACTACGACAACCGCTACCGCTATATGTACGAGCCGTTCTCACCGCGCGTCATCGACACGGTCGCCGCATTCACGTGGGGGCTGTACATCCGGCCCGACGATCGATCCGAGAAGTACATGGACCCGGCGCGCCGGCTGCTCGAAGGCAAGGTCGGCCACTATCCGAAGCTCGATCGCGCGAATAAGCGCATGTTCGCGAGTAAACGCCTGCTGAAGGAGACGCGGGGCAACCTCTGGCTCAAGTGGCTGCGCGTCAATTTTCCCGAGGTCAAGATCGTCCTCCTCATGCGACACCCGTGCGCGGCGGTCAACTCGCGCATCAAGCGCGGCAACCTCGTGCTCTTCGACCAGTTCCTCCAGCAGCCCGCGCTCATGGACGATCACCTCGCGCCGTTCAAAGCCGACATCGAGGCAGCGAGGAACGCCGACGAATTCAGCAAGCGGATCTACATGTGGTGCGTCAACCACTACGTGCCGCTGCGGCAGTTCGCACCGAGGGAGATCCATCTCGCCTTCTACGAGAATTTCGCGGAGAACCCGAACGACGAGATCCGCAAGCTCTTCTCGTACCTCCGCGAACCCTTCTCCGACAAGATATACGAGGCGGTGAAACGCCCGTCGGAAGTGACGCGGCCGGACGCCGCGATCCTCACCGGCAAGAGCATCGTCGGGCATTGGCAAGAAGAGGTCGGCGCCGAACAGACCCGCCGCTCGATCGATATACTGCGGCGCTTCGGTCTCGACGCGATCTACGACGAACAGCCGATGCCGAAGGTCGACGCCGAGCACGCGTTTTTCTCGGCGCGCGAGCCCGCTACGCGCCCCCGATGACCCGCTCGTGCATCGCGACGATTCGATCGGCGATGCGCGGCCAATCGTAGTCGGCCGCTCGCATCAATCCGCCATCGCGCAGTCGCGCCCATAGCGCATCGTCCTCGATGACGCGCACGCACGCGGTCGCGAACGGATCGGCGCCTTCCGCCGACATGACATCGGCGCCGCTTTCGTGCGGCAAGCCTGAAGCGCCCGAGGGCGTCGTCACGACCGGCCTTCCCGCCGCCCACGCCTCGAGCAGCCGCAGCCGTGAACCGCTCGCCGCGAGCACCGGCACCGCGATGACGTGCGCGCGCGACAACTCATCGCGCATATCGGGCGGATTCGGCACGAGTACGAGGCGTGGATGCACGCGCAGGCGCTCGACGAGCGCCTGCGTCATCCTGCCTGCGACGCGGACCTCGACCGGCACGCCTCCCGCCGTTTCCGGCAAGCGCGGCAGCACGTGCTCGACGAACCAGAGCAGGCCTTGCTGCGTCGGACGCCAGTCCATGCTTCCGGTGAGCGTGATGCAACCGCGCTTCGGCGCCGCCGAGCGAACGGATGCATAGCGCGCGACGTCGACGCCGTTGGGGATGACGGTCGACTTCGATGCCGTGCCGGGCCGAAGTTTTTCGAGATCGTCGACATCTTCTCGGCTGCAGGCTGACACGTGGATCGATCGCTCGACGATCCTTCCTTCGACGCCGCCGACGCGCGCCGCGTCGATACGGACGAGCGCGCTCATCGGCCAACGTTCGTAGTCGGCTTGACGGCGCACGAGCGCCGACTCGCAGTTGTGCGCGTCGTACCAGACGGGTGGGCAATGCGTCCGCGGCAGCGATACGTGCTGGTTGAGGTCGCCGACGTGGATCGCCGCGTACGCGTGCTCGCGGCACATCCGCGCGACGTGGTCTGCTTGCGCGCGCGTCACCTGGCCGGCGCTGAAATACGAGTTCGACGGCCGTATCGCGTCGGCGATGCGGAGCGCAGTGTACGCGAACCCTTGCGGCCGCGCGAAGCTCGCGATCGATGCGCACGCGGCAGCGAACTCTGGCGGCGGCGGCGTGTCCGCTTGCTCCGCGACGATGAGATCGAGCTCGTAGCGGCGCGCGACGCCGATCGCCATCCAGTAGTTGCGGATGAGCGCGCCACCGTTGAGCTTCCACGGCGCCTGCTGGACGAGCATCAGGTAACGCCGAGGCTTGGGATCGGAGCCGACGGCGTTCATCCGGCGCGTCGCATCCCGGCGGCCTCGCGATACACCGCCGCATACTGCCGCTCGACGACGCTCATACGGAAACGTTCGAGAAAACGGGCGCGCGCGGACGCTCCGAGCCGGGAGCGAAACTCGGGGTCGCCGCGCAATCGCTTGACCGTTTCGAAGATCATTTCGGGCTCCGGCGGCACGAGCAGCGCGTCGACGCCGTCGCGCACGGCTTCGCGCGTCGCGCCGACATCGGTCGCGACGATCGGCAAACCGGCCCGCATCGCCTCGAGCAGCGACAGGCTGAGCCCTTCGGTGAACGACGGCTGCACGTAGACGTCGAGAGAATCGAGATACGCGTCCGCTTCGGCGAGAAAGCCGAGGCACGTCACGTTGAGAGGAGCCGACGCACGCAGTTGCGCCTCGAGCGGTCCGCTGCCGGCGACCGCCCAGCGGATCGACGCCGCACCGTCAAGCCGCGCGGCGTTCGCAAAATTATCGACGCCTTTTTCGGCCGACAACCTGCCGAGCATGCCGGCGACGAACTCGCCGTCCTTCCATCCGAACGTAGCTCGCGCGGCCGCCCGCGCCGCCGCATCGGTCGCGTTCCCGTCGGCGATCGCGTTCGGAACGAACCGCGTGCGGACCCCGGGTCCGAAGGCGCTTAGCATCCCCGGATCCGGGGCGGTGACGAGATCGCTCATGCCGCCGGTCATGCGATCGAGCGCGTTGTAGAAGCGCAGCCGGACGTCCGTCGTGACGAAGCCGTGGCAGGTGCCCACGAGCCCCGCCATCTTGACGCCCGACGACCGCGCGAAGCGGCCGACGATATTCGCCTTGTAGCCGTGCGTGTGAAGGACGAGCGCGGTCGCAGCATCGAGTGCGGCGCGCAGCGTGCGAAGCGCTCGCGCGGGAAACGTGCGCTCTTCATCGCTCAGGACGTCGACGCGGAAGCCTTCGTCGCGCGCGGTCGCGGCGAGCGAACATGGCGCGAGCACGGCGAGTCGCACATCGACGTCGCCGGCGTCGCGCTGCGCGCGCATAAGCCAATGGATGACGCGCTCTTTTCCGTACATGACCTCGCCGCCGCCGGACGCTTCGACGAGATGCATGACCGTGACGTCGGGATCGCGCGGCATGAGGCTGGTGTTGGCAATTCCGACTCGCCATCCTTGCGGCCGGAGGGAGGCGCCGGCGGTGCACCAAACAACGACGGAGCATGGCGTTCGTCTCCGAAGGCGTGAAGCAGCGGCTGCGCCCGTACTATCGCAAACTGCGCAGCTCGCTCATCGTCGACCGCAACGGCGACTGGCGGAAATCGATCTTCGTCTCATCCGGCGCGCGCACCGGCAGCACGTGGGTGTCGCAGCTCATCAACTACGACAACCGCTATCGCTACATGTACGAGCCCTTTATCTCGATGCCGCTCGGCTATCCCGAGATCTTCACCGCTCTGCCGGACAATCGCATCCTCTACGTGCGCCCGTCGGACGACAACGCGAAGTACGTCTCCCAAGCCGAATACATCGTCAGCGGGCGCTTCCACCATCCGCGCACCGATATGTACAACGCGCGCTTCTTCGTCGACAAGCGGCTCGTCAAAGAAGTGCAGAGCAATCTCTGGCTCAAGTGGCTCAAAGTCCATTTCCCGTCGATGCCGGTCATCTTGCTGCTGCGCCATCCCGTGCCGACGATCCGTTCGCGCTATGCCGAGTACTTCGACCTGCCCGCGCAGCGGCGCGACGAGATCGACAACGACGTGCCGGCGCGTAACGCGCACTATCGCGAGCTCGTCTTCGGCCAGCCCGACCTCGTCGCCGATCATCTCGAACCGTTGCGCTCGGCGCTCGAGGCGGCGGAAACGGTCATGGAGCAGCGCGCCGTCGTCTGGTGCATCCAGAACTACGTGCCGCTGCGGCAGTTCGCGCGCGGTGAGATCCTGTTGACCTTCTACGAGAACTTCTGCGTCGACCCCGAAAACGAGATCCGTCGCGTCTGCGCGCACCTCGGCGACCGCATTGACGACGAAAGCCTCGGTCGCTTCCTCGATCGCTTGCGCCGGCCGTCCGCGAACAGCAAACTGAAAGCCGAGATGCTCGACGGTTGGAAGATGGTCAGCTCCTGGCAGAAGAAGGCGCCGGCGGAAGACGTGGCTCAGACGAAAGCGGTGCTCAAGATCTTCGGCCTCGACAAGATATACGACGCGTCCGAGCCGCTGCCCGACGTCGGCGCCGCGAACGCATTCCTGTGACGCCCGGTGCGCGAGCGCTCGCATGGCGGTCTCCGCAAGCGAGCGCCGGAAAGGCGTGCGTCTTCATCGATCGCGACGGCGTCATCAACGAGCGGCCTGGAGATGGTTACGTCCTCGCCTGGGAAGAGTTCCGCTTCAGGCCCGATGCGATCTCCGCACTACGCGTGCTCGCGGAAGCGCAGATACCCACGATCGTCGTGTCGAACCAGAGCTGCGTCGGTCGCGGCCTGCTGAAGCAGACCGGCCTCATCGACATCATGGACCGGATGACGCAGCGGCTCGAGCGCGCGAACGCTCCGCTCGCCGCATGGTACTGCTGTCCGCATGCGCCGGATGACGGCTGCGACTGCCGCAAGCCGAAACCTGGGATGATCCTTCGGGCGATCGCAGAGTTCGGCTTCGACGCGTCGCGCTCGCACATGATCGGCGACTCGGCGACGGATGCAGCCGCCGGCGAGGCTTCGGGATGCGTCACGCACGTCATCGATCCGAGCGATCCGAACGCGTTTCTCCGAGCCGTCGACGTAGTAGTCCGAGCGTAGCTCGGATAGATGTAGTAGTCCGAGCGTAGCTCGGATGAGAGATCACGAACCGGCGCCAAACTGCCAGGCCGCGGCGGTCGAGATAAATCTCGACCGCTCCCCTCCAACATGGTCTATCGCAGGACCGGTTCGAACGGCGGCGGCTTGACGAAGATGCCTCGCAAGAACCCGAGCGTCCACGCGATCTGGAAGCACGGGAAGGCGACCGTGCAGCCCAGTGCGACGCGCAGCGGCCGCGTGCGGTCGCGCAACGCGACGACCGCTGCCGCATACAATAGGTAGAGCGCGAAGTCGATCCACCACCAGTGCGTGAAAAGCATCCCGATCGCGCCGACGAGCAACGCGGCAGGAATGAAATGCCGCAGTCGCAGCTCGTGCGGGAAGCGTCGGCTCGTCTGCGCGCGCCAATACCCATAGCCGCCCCATTGGCGGATCGTCGCGCCGATGCCGCGGTTCACTTTATAGAGGTTGGCCGACGGCACGAGCAAGAGCGTGTAGCCCGCGTCGCGGAGGCGCGCTTCGAGCTCGGAGTCTTCGTTCGCGACCCAGCGCTCGTCGAAACCGCCGAGCTCGAAGAGCAGACCCGGCGGCCACGACCCGAGGTAGACGGTCTCGACGGGCAACGCCTCCTTCAGGTCGCGCACGCCGATGCGTGCCAGGCCGAGCGGGTGCGTGAGCAGCTCGCCGACGACCGAGCGTCCGAAGTCCGGCGTTGGCGCCGGGACCTGCGCGCAGCCGACGTTGCCCAGCTTCGTCGAGCCGGATTCGAATGCGTGCACGACGTCCGCTATATACGTCGGACCATACGTCGTGTGCGCATCGAGACGGACGATGAGCGCGTCGCGCCCCGCTCGCTCCGCGCCGACGTTGAGCGAGATCGGGATGCGTTTGCGCGGATTGCGGACGACTTCGCCTTCGACGCCCGACGACGCGAGCCAACGCTCGACGATCTCGCGGCTGGCATCGGTCGAACCGCCGTCAACGGCGATGAAGCGCATGCGCGAGGCGTCGAAGGTCTGCGCCCCGATGCTCGCGAGCGTCTCGGGAAGATCGACCGCTTCGTTCAGCATCGGCATGACAAGAGCGACGCGGGCCGTCATAAATAGTCCGAAAGGCTCGCAGTAATTCGCGTCGCACGCACGGTAGTGTCGCGGCATATGCGCTGCGTCGCTGGGCGAGTCGGTTTTGCGGGGCACTCGAGCCGTCCTGCACGCCCGAAAATGAGCCGGCGCCGTTGATCGCGCGACTGAAGCGCCGAGCCGGACGCGCGAAGCGGCGCGTCGTCGGCGTGCTCCATCAGTTGCACGTCGATGCCGGCGGCGATCAACGCGCGACGACGTTCCTCGCCGGCAGCGGCCGCGGCGGCACGACCTGGATCGCCGAACTCATCAATCACGCGAACGAATACCGGTTCATGTTCGAGCCGTTCACGGCGCGTCACGTGTCCGAAGTCAAAGCGTTTCGCAATCGCCAATACCTCCGGCCGAACGACGACGACCCCGCGTTCGTCGCGCCGGCGCGCGCGATCGTCGAGGGGCGCATCCGCAATCGCTGGGTCGATTACTACAACCACCGCTTCGTCGCGCGGCACCGGCTCATCAAAGACATCCGCGCGAACATGTTCCTCAAGTGGCTCGACGTCCATTTCCCGGGCATGCGGATCGCCTTGCTGCTGCGCCATCCGCTCGCGGTCGCGGCGTCGCGGCTCCGCCACACGTGGTCGAACGATCTCGCCGATTTCCTTCGACAAGAGGCGCTCATGGCCGACCACCTCGAGCCGCACCGGCATCTCCTCGAGACGGTTCGAGATCCGTTCGAGCAGCACGTGCTGCAGTGGTGCATCGAGAACTGGATCCCGCTTCGCCAATTCCAGCGCGGCGAGCTCCATCTCGCGTTCTACGAGCATTTCAGCGTCGATCCGCGCGGGGAGATCGGACGGCTCTTCGCGTTCCTCGGCAAACCGTTTTCCGAAAAAATACTCGAACGCGTCGAGCGGCCATCGCGGATGGCATGGGCGGCAAAAGGCGTCGTCTCGGCGCTCGGGGACCCCGACTCATGGCGGCCCTATGTATCGCCGGGCGAGATTTCGCGCTCGCTCGACATCCTCGCGCAGTTCGGCTTTGAGTCGGTCTACTCGGCCTCGTCGCTTCCTAATCGCGACGCCGCGGAATCGCTGTTCAAAACCCAGCCGATAGGTCTAAAGGCCTAACAAGCCTGGTCCGATTGGGCCCCTTGACCCGCCCTTCTAGGGTTGACCCGTACTTTGACGTGTAAGGCTCCCCAGGTAGAATGGAGCAGCCACCGCCCACCGCGGTGTCCCGTCGATATGCCCAATGAGGGTCTCCGCAAGCGTGAAGGTCAGCGTACTCGGTCTCGGATACATCGGTCTGCCGACCGCGGCGATGCTCGCGCTCGGCGGCCATGAGGTCGCCGGTTTTGACGTCAGCCCGCGCGTGCGCGCCGGCTTGCGTCGCGGTGCCGAACACGTCGCCGACCTCGAAGTCCGAAAGCTCGCCGTCGACGCGCTCGCGACCGGCCGTCTCACCGTCGCCGACGCGATCGACCGCGCGGATGCCTACATCATATGCGTGCCGACGCCGAACGCGGCCGACGGCAGGCCCGACCTGACGTACGTCCACGACGCTACTGCTGCTATCGCCCCGATGTTGCGCAAAGGCAATCTCGTCATCTTGGAATCGACCGTTCCGCCGGGCACGATGGACCGTGTCGTCGCCGGCGCGCTGCGCGAACGCGGCGTCTCACCAGACGATGTGCTCCTCGCCCATTGCCCGGAGCGCGTCATCCCCGGCGCGATCGTCCGCGAGCTCAAAGAGAACTCGCGCATCATGGGCGGCCGAACGCCTGAGGCAGCGCGCGCCGCGAAAGATCTGTACGCGAGTTTCGTCCAAGCAGACATGTTCGAGACCGATTGTACGACCGCCGAACTCGTCAAGGTCATCGAGAACACGTTCCGCGACGTCAACATCGCCCTTGCGAACGAGCTCGCACTGTTGTGCGAAGAGCTCGGCATCGACGCGTGGGAAGCGATCTCGCTCGCGAACAAGCATCCGCGCGTCAACATCCTCCAGCCCGGTCCGGGCGTCGGCGGCCACTGCATCCCGATCGATCCGCATTTCCTCGCGGACGCGAACCCGTTCCTCACCGAGCTCATCCAGACGGCGCGCCGCGTCAACGCGCGCATGCCGAACCACGTCGTCCGCCGCATCCGCGAGCTCGTGCCGGAGGCGGAAGGCGGCACGAAGATCGCGCTTCTCGGCGCGTCATATAAGGCGAACGTCGACGACTCGCGCGAGAGCCCGACCGAGCGGATCGACGAGCTGCTCCGCGAGCACGGCTACGAGACCGCGATCTACGATCCGGTCGCTTCCGGCTTCAAGCGGCCGCTCGCGCCGACGCTCGAGTCGGCGCTCGAGCGCGCCGATGCGCTCGTGCTCGTCGTCGATCACGACGCGTTCCGGCCGATCGACCCGGCCGCAGTCGCGAAGTCGATGCGCGGGCGGATCATGATCGACGCGCGCAATCTCTTCGATCCGGTCCGCTGGGAGCGAGCCGGCTTCGAAGTGCACACCCTCGGACGCCGAAGCGACGCGAAGCAGCGGCCTTCACAGATGGGCGAGCGGCAGAAGCGCGTGACCGCTGGGATGTCATGAGCGCCAAGCGAGCGAGTGGGACTTTATGCCCAATACCCGGTCTAGAAGGGGTCGAGCGACCCCTGTCAACCGGGGTGAGACCGTTCCTTTCCTGGGATGCTTAGTCGGGATAGCATGGAAACTATCATGGCAGCCGACTTTCGAGAGCCAGTCCGCGTCGCTATCGTCGACGACCAGCACATCGTGCGGGAGGCTCTCGCACAATTATTGGAAGAAAGCGGGACGGCCAAGGTCGTCGGGTCGTACCGCCATACTGATAGCGCGCTCGAAGAGATCGGGAAAAACGGGGCGGCCGCCGCTATCATCGGTTTCGACGCTCAGGTCAACGACCCGATCGTCACCGTGGCGAAGCTCGCCCGGCTTCACCCGGAACTTGCGCTTTGCGCGCTGGTCGGGCCAGGGCAGCCTGGCCGCGTGCATGGGGCGATAGCAGCCGGCTGCGGCGGTGCCGTAAGCTCGAGCGCGACCCTCGATGTGGTCGTGGCGGCGTTACAGGCGCTGGCATCCGGGCAGGCTTATGTAGACCCAAAGCTCGGCGGGCAGCTGCTGAGCGCCGAATTCGGCGCTCGCCACTACCGTCCGCCGGCGAGACCCAGGGAATGAAGGTGTAACGGAAGGCTATGATACTGCATCATATCACTCGAAGTATGCGTACAACGGCTCTCGTCATATGCGCCGCGCTGCTGGCATGCGGTCCGCTCGCCGCCCACGCGGCGACGACGGCCTCGCCGCAGTACATCATCCATCCGAATGACCAGCTCAACGTGCAGGTCTTCGGCGATCCCACGCTGTCGCAGACGGTTGCGGTCCTGCCTTCGGGTGACATAAACTACCCGCTCGTCGGGAGCATCCACGTCGCGGGCGAGACGCCGACCCAGGCGTCGGCCACGGTGGCGAAAGCGCTCAAGAAGTACGTGCGCGATCCGCACGTCGTCGTGCTCGTCCAATCCCAAGGCAAGGCAGACGTGCTCGTCCTCGGCGGCGTCCAACATCCGGGCAAAGTCGAGCTCACGTCGAGCGGCACGTTCACCGATGCCGTCGCCGCCGCCGGCGGGCTGGCGGCCGGTGCACAGCTGTACGGCGATGCGACCGTCACCGACTATGCGGGCGGCACGCAAAAGGTCTCGCTCGAGAAGATCTACAGCGAAGGCGACCTCTCCGGCAACGTGGGCGTGCCCGACGGATCGACGATCTTCATCCCGGCGCCCGCGACGATCGACGTCGAGGTGTCCGGCGCAGTCGACCATCCGGGCGAGATCGAGCTCAACCAGGGCGACCGGTTGTCGATGGCGATCGCGAAAGCGGGCGATAGCCCGACGAGCGACGGCGATCTCAACAACATCCACGTGACGCGCCTCGCGAACGGCGGGCAGTCGCAGAGTTTCAACGTGGATCTCTATCAGGAATTGCAACAGGGCAACGTCAGCAAAGACATCATCTTGCAAAAAGGCGATGTCGTCTACGTCCCCAAGAACAAGCACGGCCTCGTGAGCCAGAGCGGCAGCGCGTCGAGCAATCCGCTCTACCTCTTGCTGATCGGCGCGCGCTTGCTGTTCCCGAATATCTAACCATTGACAAGGAGCACAGAGTAGCATGAAGCGCACTCAGCAGATCGCCATTTGGGGAAGCCTCGGTGGCATGGTCCTCGCAGCCCTCATCGCAGGATGCGGTGGCGGCGCCACCAGCGCCGTCGGTCCGCCTGGGGGCGGCGGCGGTCACCCGAGCCCGAGCCCAAGCCCGAGCGTGAGCCCGAGTCCGGGCCCGACGCCGGTCCTGATCGGCAATCTCAACGTCGCGCTCAGCGGTGCGTACCCGACCCAAGTCGAGGGCGCCGCGGCAAACGCTGAGGTCGACTTCACCTGCGGGTGTACGGGCGTCGCAGGGACCGGAACGGCAGACGTCTCCGGCAACTTCAACATCGTGACGGATTCAACGCCGGTACCGACGCCTAACCCGAGCTATACGATCGTGCCGGGGCGAAACTACGTCGTCATCGGCACAAGCACACTCGGTACAGGCGGCAGGGCTCAAGCCTGGACCATGGTGTTCGCCGGCAACGATACGACGCGTAATCAATATCTTTCGGGCTCGAACTCATCCGATCCGATCACGGCCGCCGTCGCCCTCTACGTTTTCGCGAACTCGTCGGGAAGCTCGATAGCATTCGACGACTGGAACTTCGCCACGCTTCAAGGTTTCTACACACATCTCCAGACTGCGCCGACGTCGTCAGAAACGACGTTACTCAACGACATCGTGCTTCAACAAGAAGCGGGCAAGTGGATGTATCCCGCCAAGCCGAGATGGCGGCCGCTTCGCATAAAGAACCCGACGATCGCCGCCGATCTTGCCGCTGTGAAAGCAGGCGATCCAAGCAACGTGCCAACGCCGTGCCCGACGCCGGGTGGCGGCGGTCCCGCGGTCTGCACGAGTCCCTTCCCGACACCGTAGACACCGACGCCCCGCGACCCGGAGCGGCCGACGCTCCGGGTCTCTCGGCGCCAAAACGCTATCGTACGTTCATCCATAATAAATGATGTGGGAAACGAGAGGCACTAGCCACCATGTACCAGCTCTCCAGTAACGGCAACGGCTCGACGGTGATGCCCGTGCCGGAACGTGAGGACGAGTTCCAAAAGCTGTTCGGCGCGCTGCGCCGGCGTTGGAGACTCGCGCTCTACATCTTCGGTGCGTTCTTCCTTGCCGCGCTCGCGTACGCGATCGTGTGGCCGAAGTCGTACGTCGCGACCGTCTCCCTGATCACGGGCAACTCGGCGACGAACTTCAACGGCGTCAATACGGACCTGCCGGTGCTCAACGCGCTCGTCGCGGCGGGCGGCGTCCAGTCCGTCGAGACGTACGCGACGATGATCCAGGGTCAAGACGTGGCGACGAAGGTCATCGAAAACCTCAAGCTGCGCAAAGAAGACCCGCACATCGACGCCTACAAGCTGTTGAAGTACGATATCTTCGTCGCGCCCGTGACCAACACGCAGATCGTGACGCTTGCCGCCACCTGGAAGAATGCGAAGACGTCCGCGGCTATCGCGAACGAATTCGGCAAGGTGCTCATCGAGAAGCAGCGCGACCTCATCGCCGGCCAATCCCAGACCGCGATGGATTACCTCGCGCAGCAGATCCCGAAAGCGGCGGCCGACAAGAACAAAGCCGACTCGGCGCTCGCCAATTTCCAGGCGTCGCATACGATCGGCGATATGTCGAGCCAGACCTCGGCCACGGTGAGCCTTTACACCGACAACGCGAGCAAGATCGCGGCGCTCCAGGTCGACATGGCGCAGGCTTCGGCCTCGCTCGCGAACGTCCAGGGTCAGATGTCCGCGGGCAGCCAGACCGCGAACGGCGGTGAGAGCATCGCCGAGAACCCGGTCGTCACGCAGATGAAGCAGCAGCTCGCACAGGTGAGCGTCGAGCTCGACGCCGCTCGCAAGCAGTACACGGACGCCCACCCGACGGTCATCGCGCTCGCGCAGCAGAAGGTGCTGCTCGAGCAAGAGATCGCCAAAGCCCCGCAGACGTACGTCGCCTCGCACGCGGTCGTGCCGAATCCCGTCTTCCAGCAGAACTCGCAGCAGGCCGCGTCGCTCCAGTCGCAGATCGCCGGCGACCAGTCGCAGATCGCACAGCTGAACGCGCAGCAGAGGCTGTTCAGCGTGCAAGTACAGCAGCTGCCGAACACCGCGCGCGAGCTCGCTGACCTCCAGCGCAACGCGCAGCTCGCTGAAGGCGTGTACGATAGCCTTCGCCAGCACTACAACGACGCGTACGTCGCGAAGACGATGGCGCTCTCGAA
Organism: Vulcanimicrobiia bacterium; assembly: GCA_025450855.1. GTDB lineage: Bacteria > Vulcanimicrobiota > Vulcanimicrobiia > Eremiobacterales > Eremiobacteraceae > JANWLL01. Next base: position 5,588 of record JANWLL010000006.1, on the reverse strand, counting down.
CGTCTCGTTCGAACAGCTCGCCGAACCGCAATGGGTGAAGACGATCCCGAACCTCGTCTTGACGATCCTCCTCGGGTTCGTGCTCGGCATCATCCTCGCGATCGCGGGCGTGTTCACCGTCGACTTCTTCGACAACAGCCTCAAGGACGAGAACGACGTCCGCCGCGCGCTGCCGTGGCCGGTCCTCGCGCAGGTCCCACAGCTCGACGCGACGAGCCGCCGCGGACAAGCGCGTCTGCCGATGCTCCGCGCGCTGACCATCGAAGCGTATCTCCAACTCGTGACCTCGCTGCGCTTCGCCTCCGATAAACCGCTCCGCACGCTTGCCGTGACGAGTCCGTCGCAGGGCGACGGCAAATCGACCGTGGCGCTCTCGACGGGAATCGCGATGGCTGAGATGCGGCCGCGTGTCCTCATCATCGATGCGGACATGCGCCATCCGACGCTGCACGAGAAGCTCGGTGTCGACGGCGGCCCCGGCCTTGCCGACGTCCTCGTCGGCGAGAACAAGGTCGACGACGTGATCGTCTCGACGCGCTTCGCGGGCCTCGACTTCCTGCCCGCGGGCTCGCAGTCGCCGAACCCGATCAAGCTCATCCAGTCGTCGGCGTTCGACGAGATGATCGAGCATCTCCACACGAAGTACCAGACGATCATCTTCGACACGCCGGCGCTGCTCCCGATGGTCGACGCCGCCGCGATCGCACAGAAATGCGACGGCACGATCATGGTCGTCGCCGCCGGCCGCACGGATACGCGATCCGCGAATCGCGCCCTCCAGCGGTTGAGCGTCGTCGAAGGCGCGTCGGTCATCGGGGTCGTGATCAATCGCGCGACACCGAACGAACGCGACAGCGCCTACGTGCTGCAGTCTGGTTCGCAGCTGCCGCTCAGCGGCGAGCTCGAGACGGCGTAGCCGTCGAGGCCGGACGTTGAGCCGATGGAGCGCGACGTGACGACGGGCGGAGCTATCCGCCACGAGCCGAGTACGGACCGACCCGCACGCGAGAGCGTGCGTGTCGCGTCCGATGCGGTCATCGCGCTCGTCGCCGCGCTCGCCGCCGCCGCCCTGTCCGTGGGGCTCGTGCCGCTGCAGATGCAGACGGTCATGTCCGTCGTCGTCACGGCGTCCTTGATCGTGCTCGCGCTCGTCATCACGGGGACCTACCGGCATAGGGGCGCGCAGCTCCAGGAGGCGGCGCTCCGTCTCGCAGCCGCGTGCGCGTGCGCGGCCGGCGTGCTTTCGCTTTTCTGGCTGGCGAACGCGAACGTCTTCGCTCCGCAGGTCAGCGTCACGGCCGCAAGCCTCGCGTTCCCGATGCTTCTCTTCGCGCGCTTGTGGAAGCCGGTCCGTCGTCGCTCCGCCAAACCGGCAGGCGCGTCGCGCACGATCGTCGTCGGCGCACGCGATGCCGCACGCGCCGTCATCCGTCTCCTCGATCAGCGCGACTCGCTGCCGTTCGACGTCGTCGGCTGCGTCGACGACGATGATGCGACGCGCAACGTCGAAGGCGTTCCCGTGCTCGGTAAACCCGCCGATCTCGGCGCTTTGATCGACGCGCACGCCATCGACACGATCATCGTCGCCGCGACATCCGCGCGGCGCCGCCTCGTCAAAGTCGTCATGGCCGCATGCGCCAACGCGGGCGGACGCCGTCCGGCCGTCAAGGTGCTGCCTCATCTCGATCAACTGCTCACCGGCAAGGTCGAGTACTCGCCGGTGCGCGACGTGCGTCTCGAAGATCTTCTCCAGCGGGATCCGGTCGAGGTCGACTCGTCGCGCGTCGCCCCGCATCTCGAGAACCGCGTCGTGCTCGTCACCGGAGCGGGCGGTTCGATCGGCAGCGAGCTGTGCCGCCAGATCTCGCGCTTCAACCCGAAATTGCTCGTCCTCGTCGGTCACGGCGAGAACAGCCTCGTCGCCATCGACCAAGAGCTGCGCACCGAGCTCGGCTTCACGAAGACCGAAGTCGCGCTCGCGGACGTCGCCGACGGGTCCCGCGTCCGCAGCATCTTCTCGCAATACAGGCCGCACATCGTCTTCCATGCCGCCGCGCACAAGCACGTGCCGATACTCGAGTCGAACGTGTGCGAAGCGGTCCGCAACAACGTCTTCGGCACGCACGCCGTCGCCCTCGCAGCGGCAGCGGCCGGCGTCGCGAAGTTCGTCATGATCTCGACGGACAAGGCGGTCAACCCGACGAGCGTCATGGGCGCGACGAAACGCGTCGCCGAGCTCATCTGCCAATCGTTCGAACGCCGCACCGGCACCGAGTTCGTCTCGGTCCGCTTCGGCAACGTCCTCGGCAGCCGCGGCAGCGTCATCGACGTGTTCAAGAAGCAGATCGAGATGGGCGGCCCGCTGACGGTCACGCATCCGGACATGGTGCGTTACTTCATGACGATCCCGGAAGCCGTCGCCCTCGTTCTCGACGCGACCGCGATCGGCCGCGACGGACAAGTGTGCGTGCTCGACATGGGCAAACCGGTGAGCGTCGTCGAGCTCGCGGAGAATCTCGTGCGGCTTTGCGGCTTGCGCCCGTACGACGACGTCGACATCGTGTTCACCGGCATCAGGCCGGGCGAGAAGCTTCGAGAAGAGATCTTGACGTCGCACGAACTCGACAACCCGGACGAACATCCGTCGGACGATCCGAGCGCGCACGAGCGGCTCTTCGTCGCACAGCAGGAACGCATCGTCTACGAGAAGCTCGTCGGCATCCTCACCGACCTCGAGGTCGCGGTGCGCACACCCGACGCCCAGACGGTCATCGCGACGCTGCGCCGCCTCGTCCCGACCTTCGTGCCCGGCGACCATTTGCGCGGTGACGACGCGACAGCCGGTCTGCTCGCGCCGCAGGCAGGCGAGGCCGATACTACTATCGAGGCGCCCGAACCGGCGCCGGTCCAGGCGCAGCGCGCAAACGTCGTCAGCCTAGAAGAAGCTCTCGCGGCTCGGAGTGCCGGCATCGATGCAAGTGATCAGGCCGAAGTCGGACGGCCTTAGCCATGCGGCGGCGCTCAAAGAGCGCATAGTCGCACGCACCGCTCGGGTCGGCGTCGTCGGCGCCGGCTACATCGGCCTGCCGCTCGCAGTCGCGCAGGCGAAGGCGGGCTTCACCGTCGTCGCCGTCGACCAGAACCCGATCCGCGTCGCGCAGCTCAACCAGGGCTCGAACTATTTGCGCGACGTGGACGACGCGGATCTCGCGACGGTCGTGACGCGCGGTAAGCTGACCGCGACGACGGAGCTCGACCGCATCGGCGACTTCGACGTCGTCATCATGTGCGTGCCGACGCCGGTGACGCTCCACAAAGACCCCGACACCGCGTTCATCCGCAAGATAGGCGCGGAGATCGCGTCACGGCTGCGGCCGGGCCGTCTCATCACGCTCGAGAGCACCTCGTACCCCGGCGTCACCGAGGAGCTGCTCTTGCCGATACTCGCGACGAGCGGTCTCAAGGTGGGCGAAGATTTCTTCCTCGCGTTCTCTCCGGAGCGCGTCGATCCCGGAAACGCCCGCTACGTCACCGTCAACACGAACAAGGTCGTCGGCGGCGTCACCGCCGCGTGCCTCGACGTCGCCTCGACGTTCTACGGGCAGACGATCGACGAGATCGTGCCCGTCACGAGTCCGCAAGTCGCCGAGCTCTCGAAGGTCTTCGAGAATACGTTCCGCGCCGTGAACATCGCTCTCGTCAACGAGATGGCGCAGCTGTGCGACAAGATGGGCATCAACGTTTGGGAAGTCCTCGATGCGGCATCGACGAAGCCGTTCGGGATGATGCGCTTCAACCCGGGTCCCGGCGTCGGCGGCCACTGCATCCCGCTCGACCCGTTCTACCTGACGTGGAAAGCGCGACGCTACGATTTCCATATGCGCTTCACCGAGACCGCGGCCGAGATCAACCTCGCGATGCCGTGGTTCGTTCGCGAGAAGCTGCGCCGGACGCTCAACGAACGCGGCACGCCGCTCAAAGACGCGCGCATCCTCCAGATCGGCCTCGCGTACAAACGCGACGTCGAAGACTGGCAGGAATCGCCCGCGCTCCGCGTCCTCCATCTGCTCGAGGACGACGGCGCGAACGTCGAATACCACGACCCGCACATCCCGAGCATGCGAGAAGAAGACGGCAGGCTGCGGCATTCCGTGCTGCTCACGCCCGACGCGCTTTCGCGGGCGACGTGCGTCCTCATCACGACCGACCACAGCTCGATCGATTGGGATTTCGTCGTGCGCAACGCGCGCGTCGTCCTCGACACGCGCAATGCGACGCACCACGTCGAGGCGGGCCGGGAGAAGATCGTCCTGATATGACAATCTCTTCCGATACTCTCGTCGGCGACAAATCGAAGGCCGCGTCAGTCGCGGGCATGCGCATCCTCGTCCTCGGCTACACGCGCTTTGCGCTGCGCCAGGCCGCGATGTTCGAAGCGCGCGGCGCGCGCGCGACATACGTCAAGCGTAACTTCGCACTCCGGGCGCTGCCGATCGTGCCGATGTGCGACGTCGTCTACCAGGTCGGCGGTCCGATCGTGCCGCGCTCGGTCTTCGACGCCTGCCGCTTTTTCGGCAAGCCGATCGTCAAGCATTGGCTGGGCTCGGACACGATGCGCCTCCACGATCCGAACGTACAGCGCCAAAGCTCGGCGAAGTTCGTGACGAACTGGGCGGACGCGCCGTGGCTCGTCGACGAGCTCAGGGCTGCCGGCTTGGACGGTCTGACCGTCGGGCTCAGCCCGATCTCCGTCACGGCCGAACTGCCGTTCCCGCCCTCACCGCTGCGCGTGCTCTGGTTCTTGCCGGAGGATCGCTTCGAGTTCTACGGGGGCCAGATGGCGCTCTCCGTCGCGCGCGCGCTGCCCGAGCTGAAGTTCGTCTTCGTCGGCTGCGAACGCCGCGGAAGGCCGGCGCCGCCGAACGTCGATTACGTCGGGTTCTTGGATGAGATCGACGACGCGTATGCCAGGACGCACGTGCTCGTGCGGATGGCGGACCACGACGGACTCTCCCAGATGGTGCTCGAGGCGCTCAACCACGGCCGCTACGTCATCTGGAACTATCCTTTCCCCGGCACGCTCAAGGCGTCCGGAGAAAGCGACGTCATCGCTCATCTGAACGGGCTCGCCGCCCGCATGGCAGATGGCGGGTTCGGCTATAACGAGGCCGGCCGGATGTCGGTGCGGACGGGATACTTGGGGGATGTCATCGCGGACCATATCTGCGAAGGGATTTCAGCCGCTGCGAAGCGGCGGCAAAACGGAGTCGCACTCTCGTGATCGATACGCGCGCCATCGTCTATCGGCCGTTCTGGCCTGTCTTCTGGAAATGGACGGCCATATCGCTCGGCGTCGGCGCTTACGTCCTCATGGCGTTCATCGGGTTCAATCTCGCGCTCGCTCCGACCGGCTGCCCGATGTTCTGGAACGTCTTCGCCATCTATTGCGGCTCGCACACCGGCATGGCGCTTGCGCTCTGCTTGTTCATGTTGCCGCTCGCGGGTTATTTCGCGATCAAACGGCCGTGGCTTTTCCCGGTCTCGCTCTATGCGCTGCTCGTGCCGTCGGACTCGTACCTCAACTTCAC
>JANWLL010000005.1 GCA_025450855.1 Vulcanimicrobiia bacterium | reverse complement strand
GGCCGCGTCCTTGTCGGCGGCGGTACGGATCTGCAGCGCCGCGTGTTCTATACCGCGCTCTATCACGCGATGCTCCATCCCAACATCTACAGCGACGCCGATGGGCATTATCGCGGCTTTGACGGGCGCGTGCACGCTGTGGATCGCGGTCACGTCGAGTACGCGACGTTCTCCGGCTGGGACATCTACCGGACCGAAGTGCCCCTGCTCGCGCTCCTCGAGCCTGCTCGCACGAGCGACATGATGCGATCGCTCGTCCATGCGGCTGCGCAAAGCGGCTGGCTGCCGAAATGGTCGCTGGTCAATTCGGAGACGGCGGTCATGGGCGGCGATCCGTCCGATCCGATCATCGCCGGCGCGTACGCGTTCGGAGCGCGCGATTTCGACGTGCGCGCGGCGCTTAGCGCGATGGTGAAGGGCGCGACGCGTACCGGCGGACCGCTCGGGCAAGGCTGGTATGTCGAGCGGCCAGGTCTTGACGAGTATCTTTCGCGCGGCTACGTCGTCAACGATCACACGACGAACGTCGCGCCGCTCGCGAACGGCGCGTCGCTCACGCTCGAATATTCGCTCGACGACTTTTCGATCTCACAGCTCGCGCGCTCGCTCGGCGATTCACAGACCGCATCGGTGATGGCCGCGCGTTCCGAGAACTGGACGAATCTCTTCGACGGTTGGAGCGGGCTCATCACGCCGCGCGACCGTGACGGCGCGTTCGAGCGCGCACCGCTCACCGAGAATGGGCAGAGCGGTTTTCAAGAGGGTACGGCGGCGCAATACACATGGATGGTGCCGCAGGGCTACTCGGCGCTCATCGATGGGCTCGGCGGTCGCGAGCGCGCCGTTGCGGCGCTCGATGCGTTCTTCACTCAGATCGACGCCGGCCAAGCCGAGCCGTATGCGTGGATGGGCAACGAGCCGAGCATCGGCAGCCCGTGGGCATATCTCGCAGCCGGCGCGCCGTGGAAGGCACAATCGGTCATCCGCGACGTCATGACGCAGCTGTGGGGCGACACGCCTGACGGCATTCCGGGCAACGACGATCTCGGCACGATGAGCGCATGGTACGTCTGGTGCGCGCTTGGGTTCTACCCGCAAGATATCGCGACGCCGGTGCTTGATCTCGGCACGCCGTTGTTTCCGTATGCACGGGTGCGCGTGCCACACGGCGCGACGATCGACGTCATTGCGCCTGGCGCGTCTTCCGATGCCGCATACGTCCAGTCCGTGCGCTTCGACGGGGCGCCGTGGTCGAGAAGCTGGGTGACGTTCGATGCCTCGAAGCCGCTTCGGCTTTTCGTGGCTGTAGGCTCGACACCGAACCGGTACTGGGCGAGCGCGCCTTCCGACGCACCGCCGTCGTACGCCGCCGGCTCGCCGAAGTTCCCGGCTTTCACCGCGTCGTCGCTCATGCCGCCGGCGCCCGCGGAGTTGACTCTCACGGCCGGCACCTCGGCATCGTTCAGATTCGCCGTCGACAACGCGAGCACGACGCCCGACACGATCGCATGGACTGCTTTGGCCGCAGATCCATTGACGGTGTCGCCCTTGAGCGGTCACCTCGCCGCTGCGGCGGCTGCGGCAACCTCGATCAACGCGACCGTTTCGGTCGCACCGCGCACTCCGAGCGGTCTATACGACTTTTCGATTTCGGGTGAATCGACGAGCGGCGCTGCGCTCGCGCGCGCCACCGGTGTCGTCCGAGTCATCGGGCCCGGCGATCGAGCCCCCGCGCTCGCATACGTGTCGAACTTCTTCGACAATGAGGTCGCCCCGTTCGATCCGCGCACGCATGCCGTCGGGCAGCCGATCGTCGTCGGCGAGCTGCCGCGCGAGGTCGCGATCAGCCCCGATGGTCGTCGCGTCTATGCGAGCGACAACGGTGCGAACCAAGTGAGCGTCATCGACACGGCGTCACAGTCGGTGGTGGCGACGGTCTCCGTCGGCCGCTCGCCGTGGGGTGTGCGCGTGTCGCCGGACAATTCAACGGTTTGGGTAGCCAACGGCGCCGACAATACGATCGAGCCGTTCGACGCGACGACGTACGTCGCCGGCAAGACGATCGCCGTCGGCCTGAATCCCGAGGACATCGCGATCTCGCCGGACGGTTCGATGCTTTGGGTCGTCGACGTCAATTCGGGCGATGTGACGCCGGTCGACACGCGCTCGGAGACGGCGCTGACGCCGATCATCGTCGGCGCACACCCACGCGGCATAGCGATCTCGCCCGACGGCCGTCGCTTATTCGTCAGCGATTTCGCGGGCAACGACGTGACGCCGATCGACACCGCGACGCGGAAGGCAGGCCGGCCGATCCCGGTCGGCGTCGCGCCGCGCGGGCTCGTCGTCTCGCCCGATAACAAGATCTTGTATGTCGCGGATTTCGGGTCGAACGAAGTGTCGCGCATCGACCTGACGACGATGACCGCGCTCGCCTCGATCCCGGCGGGCCTCGATCCGGTGGCGGTCGGTCTTGATGCTACGGGCTTGACGCTTTTCGTCGTCGACCAAGACGACAATGATTGCTTGCCGATCGATCTATCGACGCTTCGCGCCGGCGCGCCGATCCCGCTCGGCGACCGTCCGATGAGCTTCGCCCGCTAAGCCCGCGTATGCTCGACCGATTCGGCTACGCCTTCTATTGCGACGGTAGTTTTCGCGATCTGCTCATATTCGATACGACGATGGACGATTGGCGAACGCTCTTTGCCATTTTGAGGAGCGGCGATTATGATCTGGAATTCTCTATGGGCGACGTCGTGGATCTCCCTGACGACCCTGACGACGTCGTCCAACTATCGCGAAAGCACACCGACTATGTTTACGCGACACTAAAGGTCCGATTTGGACCTCACATGCTCAACAATCACTTCCATTTGGTGAATGAGATCGAGTTCGACCTCGATCCCCGGGATGTGAAGACCGAGGATGACCTAGGGTCGCTTTTCGCCTTCGTGCGCCGCACGGCACGGGCTTTGAGAAAGGATGCGGTGATCACGGAAGAGAGCATGCCGGATGCGCAGCTCATCCGGTACCGCTTCTTGGAGGACGACTTCGTCAAGGCCGGCGACCCAGCGGAATATCGATAGTTGGTCTCGTTTTTGATGCAAGGCCGCGGCGGTCGAGATGAATCTCGACCGCTCCCTGATATCTTGAGTCCGAGATTACTTCTTTTTCGGTTTGTTGACCGCGTCGCGCAGATCTTTGCCGGCATGGAATGCGGGCACTCGGCGGGCGGGGATCGTCAGCCGCTCACCCGTCTTCGGATTGCGCCCCTCGCGCGTTTGACGCTCGCGCACTTCGAAGCTGCCGAACGGGATGAGCTGCACTTTCTTGTCCTGCTGCAGCGCGGACTTGACGACCTCCAGCAGAGTATCGACGACGTCGCCCACATCGCGTCTCGTCAGCTCCGTCTTCTCGGCAACGGCTTCGATCAGCTCTGCTTTCGTCATCGTCGTCCCCTCCGGCATGCGAAATATTTCCGCCTGCGTTAGACCAGGCGATGCCTTCTCCTCCGGTCGGACGTTCGTTCAGCTTCGCGAATCGTGACGCGCCGCTACCGCGCGGATCGCGAGCAGATAGGAGTCGACGCCGAAGCCGCCGACGGTCCCGTCCACGGCTGCGGCGGTCACGCTGCGCCTGCGGAACGGTTCGCGCGCTTGCGTATTCGTCAAATGCACTTCGACCTTGGGCACGGCCGCTGCAGCGAGCGCGTCGCGCAACGCATATGAGTAGTGCGCGAGCGCGCCGGGATTGATGACGATCGCGCTACCGAGCGCGGCGGCTTTTTGCACCGCATCGATCATCTCGCCTTCGCCGTTGTGCTGCTCGGTCGTCACCGTGCAACCGAGCTGCTCGCACAACGTGCGGATCGCCGCGTTGACGTCGCGGAGCGTCATCAAACCGTACACCGCTGGCTCGCGCGCACCGAGCAAGTTGAGATTCGGGCCGTGGATGACCGCGATCGAGCGGTTGCTTCGTCTGCCTTTCACGCGCGGCGGCTTCTTGCGCCCCGCGGGGCGGACCTGTCGGCGATGCCGATGAACAGACGATGCGATGTCCGAGGACTATGCCGTGTCCGCGCTCGCCGCGGGCGATACGGTGCGCGTCATCGCGGCGCGGACGACGCAGCTCGTCCGTGAGGCCCAGGCGCGCCACAACTGTTCGCCGACCGTGACGGCAGCGCTCGGCCGATTGCTCACCGGCGCCGCACTCATGGGCCATGCGCTCAACGGCAACGAGCGTATCACGCTGCAGATCTCTGGTGATGGCCCCGTGCGCGGTCTCGTCGCGGACGTAGCCGCAGGCGGCCGCGTTCGCGGTTTCCCACTTCGCCCGACGGTGGAGCGCCCGCTCAATGCAGGCGGCAAGTTCGACGTCGGCGGCATCGTCGGGCGCGGCTCGCTTCACGTGACGCGCACGTTCGACACCGGTCAGCCGTATACGAGCGCGGTACCGCTTGCGACCGGCGAGATCGGCGAGGACCTCGCGAAATTCTTCGCGTCCTCCGAACAGATCCCGACCGTCGTCGCGGTCGGCGTCCTCGCGAATCCGGCGGGCGTCCTCGCAGCTGGCGGGGTCATAGCGCAGCTGATGCCCGGTGCCGACGTATCGACGATCGATCTGCTCGAACGCGGCGCTCGCTCGATGCCGCACGTGAGCGCGCTCGTGAATGACGGTCTTACTCCCGAGGGCATCGTTGAGAAGATCGCGGACGGTCTCGCACCGCGTATCGCCGGCACGCATCCGATCGAGTTCGCTTGCCGCTGCAGCGCCGAGCGGGTCGCGAAGGCGATCGTCGGGCTCGGACACGACGCGCTGCTTGAGATGGCGTCATCGTCGGACGACACAGAAGCGCGTTGCGATTTCTGCGGCCAGCGCTACTATTTCTCGCCGGACGCTATTAGGGAGATCCTCGCGTCGGCTTCGTGATGGTCGAGCTAGAGCTCGACCGCTACATACTACTCATTGGTTACGGATGCAGAGGGTCATGAGCGCCACGCGTGCCGCGTTCAGCTCTGGCTCGCCAGATTGGCGCGTGTACGTGAGCACGTAGCCGCGGCCGCTCCAGATCGAGATCATCTGCTCGAAGAGCAGATCGTGGCCGAGAAGCGTCGTTTCCCACGTGATGAAGTGCGCGGGATGGCTGCCGCAGGTCGTCGAGTCCGCCTCGGGTCCGAACTTCGCACCTTTCTCCTGACTCGCGAGCGCCGCACGATTTTCGGCGACGTAGTCCGTGAGCGAACCGGAGTAGGGCTCGGAGACTAAGTTGAGGCTTTGCTTGAAATCATTCGGATTCTGCTCGACCCAAAGTCCGAGCACGCCGGCGGGGCCGCCGGTCTGGACCCAACCTGTGGGCGCCGATACCGAGAATTGATCTTGCGCGAATACCGGTACTGCTGAAATCATGGCGGCCGCTGTAACTGCGGCGACGATGCGGATGTTCATCTTGATGCCGACCCTCTCTATTGATAGTGGTCGGCTGAATCCGAGCGATCAACTCGCTCGTGTTGACAGACGGACGAACTGGTGGTTGCCCTTCTGCAGCACCTTGCCGTCCCAAGACGACTCGGTGTGACGCGCGTCATCCACCCGGACGCCGTCGACCTTCACCGCGCCCTGGGCCACGAGCCGCTGCGCTTCGCGATTCGACGGCGCGAAGCCCGCGAGGACGAGCAGCTTCCCTACGTTGGCGCTCGCATCGTCCGCCCCAAGGGCAAGCTCGCGTACCTCATCGGGAAGCTCTTTGTTGACGACCGTTCGCTCGAAATGTTCGCGAGCGCTCCTCGCCGCCTCGTGCCCCCGATAGAGCGTGACGATCGCGGCAGCGAGCGCCACCTTCGCGTCGCGAGGTCCGGCCGCGAGCTGCTGCGCGATCTCTTCATCGCTCGCGGTCGTCGCCAACTTCCAATAGCGCTCGAGGAGATCGTCGGGCACGGACATGACCTTGCCGAACATGTCGTTCGGCTCGTCGCCGAGCGCGATATAGTTGTTAAGACTTTTCCCCATCCGTTGGACGCCGTCGGTCCCTTCGAGAATCGGCAGGGTCATGCAGATCTGCGGAGGCTTGCCCAGGTCATCCTGAAGATGGCGGCCCATGAGCAGGTTGAACAGCTGCTCGTTGCCGCCGAGTTCGACGTCCGATTCGAGCACGACCGAATCGTACGCGACGGCGAACGGATAGAGGAACTCGTTGAGCCCGATCGGCGAGCCTTCGGCGTAGCGCTTCGCGAAGTCGTCGCGTTCGAGCATGCGGGCGACCGTCGTCTTCGCGACGAGCCCCATGATGTCGGCCAACGTCAGCTTCGACAGCCACTCGCTATTGTAGACGACGCGCGTCCGCGCGATGTCGATGATGGCCGACGCTTGCTGCGCGTACGAGCGCATGTCGGATTCGATCTCTTCACGCGTGCGCGGCTTACGCGCGTTGACGCGGCCGGTCGGGTCGCCGATCTGCGCGGTGAAATCGCCGACGACGAGGATCGCCTCGTGGCCGAAGTCTTGGAAATCGCGCAGCTGGCGCAGCACGACCGCGTGGCCGAGATGAAGCATCGGCCCCGATGGGTCGATGCCGAGCTTCACTTTGAGCGGCTTGCCGGTCGCGATCCGTCGTGCGAGATCTTCTCGCGTCACGACGTCGACGCAGCGGCGGCAAAGCGCTTCTACTTGCGCGCGCGTTTCCGTTGTCATCGATGCGCTCTGTACGTCCTCGCGCCCGTTCATCCCTCGCCTAGCGGAGCGTGATGACGGTGACGCCGGTGCCGCCCTGGTTGTCGGGCGCGAACGCGGCGCCTTGTACTTGCGCGTGACCCTTGAGGAAATCGCGGATGCCTCGACCGAGCTGCCCCGTTCCCTTGCCATGGATGACGCGCAAAGTCGCAAGACCCGCGAGGCTCGCATCGTCGAGCGCCTTGTCGACGATCGGCATCGCTTCGTCGACGCGCATGCCGCGGACGTCGATCGACGTCGACGCGTCGAGCGACGCCATCCGCGATTCGGCGTGCTGCACCGACTTCGTGCGGGTCTCGCCCCCGGCGTCCTTCGCCGTCACCGCCGGATCGCGCGTGAGATCCGTGCGCGAGACCACCGCTTTCACCGAACCCATGGTGACGAGCACGTCGCGGTCGAAGACCTCGCTGACGACGCCTGTCTGGCCGAACGTCCTCACGTAGACGCGATCGCCGACGGCATACGCGTTCGGGGCGGCGCCGGCAGGGGCGGTCTGGTCGAGCCCGAGGCTGCGCCGGATGTCGGCCATCGTGCGGCGCATCGCATCCGTCGCCTCGACGTTCGCGCCCGTGCGCTGGCGTCGCGCATCGCTCTCGCTGCGCTCGGCCTTCGCGATGAGCTCGTCGCGGACGGTCTGGACGGCGCGGTCGAGCGCTTCGGACGCGCGCCGTTCGAACGACTGTCGCTCCTTGTCCGCGGCGGCGACGCGTTCGCGGAGTTCGGTTTCGACGGTGCGCAGCCGGTCGAGCTCGCGCTCCGCCGCGGCCGACTGCTCGTGCAGGCGTTCGCGCTCCTCGGCGAGATTTGCAAACGCCCGCTCGAGCCGTTGCGCATCCTCACCCTGGAGCGTCTCCGCACGTCTGACAATCGTGTCATCCATGCCGATCGAGTCCGCCAGCGCGAACGCGAGGCTTTGGCCCGGAACTCCCATAGCGAGCATGTACGTCGGCTCGTGCGTGGCCGCGTCGAAGAGCATCGACGCGTTCGCGACGCGATCGCGCGATGCCGCGAACACCTTGAGCTGCGCGTAGTGGGTCGTCACGACGATACGCGTGCCGGCCGCGAGGAGCGCCTCGACACATGCCTGCGCGAGTGCAGCCCCCGCGCCGGGCTCGGTGCCGCTGCCGATCTCGTCGACGAGCACGAGGGAGCGCGGGGCGGCGCGATCGATGGCCGAGCGCAAGGCTCGCAGGTGCGCCGCGAATGACGAGAGGTTGTTCGCTATCGACTGCTCGTCGCCGATGATGCACGCGATGTGGTCGAATTCGCCGATCTCGGTGCCGGCGCTCGCCGGCACCGGAATACCGCAGTGAGCGAGGACGCAGAACAAGCCGATCGTCTTGAGCACGACGGTCTTGCCGCCCATGTTCGGTCCGGAGATGACGACGGCGTCGGCATCGCGTCCGACCTCGACGTCGAGCGGCACCGCCGCGCGCCGCAGAAGCGGATGGCGGCCGTGCGCGATGCGGATGCTCGTCGCATCGATGAGCCTCGGTGCGAGGGCGCGCATCGCGACAGCCCAACGCGCTCGCGCGCCGATCGAGTCGAGGCGCGCGACAAGAGCGCCGTTGCATCGCAGCGCATCCACCTGTGCGCTGACGAGCGCCGACAGCTCGGCGAGCACGCGCTGCGTCTCGCGCTCTTCTTCCGCTTCGAGCCCTCGGAGGCGATTGTTCGCTTCGACGCACGCCATCGGCTCGACGTAGACGGTCGCCCCCGACGCGGACTGTCCGTGGACGACGCCCAAGACCTGCCCGGCGGAGTCGGCCCGCACCGGCACGACGTATCGCCCGCCGCGCGTCGTCACGATCGCCTCGGTCAGCAGCTTGGCTGTCGAAGCATCGCGGACGATCGAGTCGACGCGCTTGCGGATGTCGTCGGAAAGTGATCGCTGTTGCCGGCGTAGACGCGCGAGCTCGGAGGATGCGGCGTCGGTCAGAACCCCGTCGTCGTCGACGGCGGTTTCGAGCCGGCGGGTGAGCGACGAAGTTTCGACGCGCTTAGCGGCAAGCGATGCGAGGCCGCGGCGGTCGACCGTAAAGGTCGACCGCTCCCCTTTCTCGTGCTCTGTCGACCATTTCTTTATCGACGCGGTCGCCGTTGCGAGGGCGCGCTCGGAGCGCGCGATATCACGCAGCTCGAGGCCGCCGAGGACACCACCGACCTCGGCGCGCTCGAGCGCGTCTGCGAAGTCCACCGCACCGCCGAAAGCGAACTCGGTTCCGGCGTGGAACATCGAAACGGCGTCGTCGACGAGACCGAGATCCTCCTCGGCCTGCGCGCGGTCCGGGTAAGGCCGCAGCACGCGGACGGATCCACCGCCCGGCCCGCACGTCGCATACGCCGCGATCTGCTCGATGACTAGCGGGAACTCGAGCGTGGCGAGCGTCGCTTCGTCGAAGCGCTCGCCGGGAGCGTTCACCCCAGTCGCTCCATGAGAAGCCGCTTGACGACGTCGACATTCGCCCGGCCGCGGCTCTCACGCATGACCTGCCCGACGATGAAGTCGAGGGCTTTCGCTTTACCGCCTTTGTACGCGGCGACCGATTCGGCCTGAGCCGCGATCACCTTGTCGACTATCGCCACGATCGCCGACTCGTCGCTCACCTGAGCAAGACCCCGTTGCTCGACTATCGCCTTCGGATCGCCGCCTGCCGCCACCAGGACGTCGCAGACTTCCTTGGCGGCCCTGCCGGTGATCGCGCCGCCCTTCACCATCGAGATGAGCTCGCCGAGCGCCGCGGGCGTCATCTTCGACGTCGACAACGTGAGGCCGTGCGCCTCGAGCGACTTGCGGACGTCGCCCATGAGCCAGTTCGATGCCTGTTTGGGATCGCCCGACGCCGACGCGACCGCCTCGAAATAGTCGGCGTCGAAACGCGATTGGGTCAAAACGTTCGCATCGTACTGAGGGATACCGTACTGCGTGATGAATCGCTCGCGCCGCTGCGCGGGCAGTTCGGGCAGCTCGGAACGCCAACTCGCAAGCGTCGCTTCGTCGAGCGAGAGCGGCGGCAAGTCGGGGTCCGGGAAATAGCGGTAGTCGTGGGCCTGTTCTTTCGAGCGCATCGAGTACGTAAGACCACGCACCTCATCCCAACCGCGCGTCTCCTGAACGATCCGCTCGCCCGACGCGACGCACGCGTGTTGCCGCGAGATCTCGTGCTCGAGCGCCGCGACGACCGATTTGAACGAGTTCATGTTCTTGATCTCGGTCTTCGTGCCGAGCTCTTTGGTGCCGAGCGGACGGATCGAGACGTTGGCATCGCAGCGCAGCGAGCCTTCGTGCATCTTGACGTCGGACACGCCGATGTAGAGCATGACATCGCGCAGTACCATGAGATACTGCTCGGCTTCATCCGGCGAACCGATCTCGGGCTCGCTCACGATTTCCATCAACGGCACGCCGGCGCGGTTGTAGTCGATAAGCGTCGCTTCCGAGGTCGTCATGTGACCGCCGGCGTGGACGTTCTTTCCCGTGTCTTCTTCCAGATGGATCCGGTTGAGTCTGATCGCCTTGCCCGAGGGCAGCACGACGCGGCCGCCGGTGGTCAGCGGCATGTCGTATTGCGAGATCTGATAGTTCTTCGGCATGTCCGGATAGAAGTAGTTCTTCCGGTCGAACTTGGAAAACGGCGCGACCGTGCACTCGAGCGCGAAGCCCGCCTTGCACAAGAACTCGACGGCGCGTTTGTTGATCACGGGCAACGTGCCCGGCATGCCCAGACAAACGGGGCAGACGTGCGTATTCGGGTCCGCACCGAACTCATTGAGGCAGCCGCAGAACATCTTGCTCTTGGTGCTGAGCTCGACGTGGACCTCGAGTCCGATGACCGTTTCCAAGGCGGCGCTCACGACACGACCGGTTGGAGCTTCGCGGCATGGCGGGTCGCCTGCTCGTACGCGTGCGCGACGGCCAGCATGCGCGCCTCCTCGAACGCCGGCGCGCAGATCTGCAGCCCGACGGGCAGACCGTCGACGAAGCCGCCGGGCACAGACATCGCGGGGATCCCTGCGAGGCTCATCGGGATCGTGAAGTAGTCCATGAGGTACATCGCCACCGGGTCAGACTTCGCTCCGAGCTCGAACGGTGGGCACGACACCGCCGGACACGCGATGACGTCGCACGCGGCGAACGCCGTGTCGAAATCGTGCTTCATAAGCGTGCGCACCTTTTGCGCGCGCACGTAATATGCGTCGTAGTATCCCGAGCACAGCGCATACGTGCCCAGGACGATGCGGCGCTTCACCTCGTCGCCGAACCCCGCAGTCCGCGTCTTGTCGAACATCGCATAGACGTCCGCGTCGCCGTCGACGCGCACGCCGTAGCGCGTGCCGTCGTAGCGCGCGAGGTTCGACGAGCACTCAGCCGGCGCGATGAGATAGTAGGTCGCAAGGCCGTACTTCGCGTGCGGCAGCGTCACGTCGACGAACGTCGCGCCGAGCTTGCGGAGATCTTCGTAGGCATCCTTATAGAGCTTGGCCATCTTTGGATCGACGGCGATGCTATCTTCGAAGTCGCGGACGATGCCGATGCGCACACCTTTGAGATCGTCGCGTAGTCCGACGCCGTAGTCCGGCACCGGCACGTCGACCGACGTCGAGTCCATCGGGTCGAACCCGGCGATCGCCCCGAGCAGGTCGGCAGCGTCGCGGACGTCGGCGGTCATCGGGCCGGCCTGATCGAGCGACGAGGCGAACGCGATCATGCCGTAGCGGCTCACCCGGCCATAGGTCGGCTTCACGCCGACGATGTTGCAAAACGACGCGGGCTCGCGGATCGAGCCTCCGGTGTCCGTGCCGACGGCGAGCGGCACCGATCGAGCGCCGACCGTGCTCGCGCTGCCGCCTGAGGAGCCGCCGGGCACGCCTTCGAGGTCGTAGGGGTTGCGGGTCGGGAAAAACGCGGAGTTCTCGCACGACGAGCCCATCGCGAACTCGTCCATGTTCGTCTTACCGACGATGACGGCGTCCGCGGAGTCGAGGCGTTCGACGACGGTCGATGAGAACGGCGGCTTGAAGTTCGCGAGGATCTTCGACCCGCACGTCGTCAGGGCGTCCTTCAAGCAGAAAAGATCTTTGACCGCGGTCGGCACGCCGGCGAGCTTGCCGACAGGCTCGCCTTTTGCGATCTTCGCGTCGACTTCACGCGCTTTCGCAAGCGCCCGCTCCGGCAGGAGCGTGATGTAGGCGCGCAACGATGGCTCGACGCGGCCGATGGCATCGAGCGCCGCGCGCGTCACTTCCTCTGCGCTGCGGTCGCGCCGGGCGATCGCTTCGCGGATCTCGTGGCCGGTTTCCATCACTCGAGGATCCGGGGAGCCTTGAAGAACGGCCCTTCGCGGGCAGGCGCGTTCGCGAGCGCCTCGTCTTGCGTCAGGCACGGCTTGAGCTCGTCCTCGCGCATGACGTTCGACAGCGGTATGACCTGTGCGGTCGCGTGCACGCCGCTGACGTCGAGCGCCTGGAGCTCCCGGATGAAATCGAAAAGGCGCGCGAACTGCGCCGAGAAGCGCGACGACTCTTCGCCGGTGAGCGAGATGCGCGCCAATCGCGAGATGTACGCGATGTCGATGGGGACGTCGGCCATGTCTCTCCTCGTCTAGTGCGGTGCCGCCCACTCGAATTCGGCAAGCGCCTCCACGTGCCCCGTGCGGGGGAACATGTCGAACGGCTGTACCGACCGCAGCGCGTAGCCCGAACTTGCGAGAATTGCCGCATCGCGAGCGAGCGTCGCCGGGTTGCACGAGACGTAGAGAATCGTCGGCACGGCCGAGGCTGCGATCGGGGCGAGGACGCCTTCTTCGCAGCCCTTGCGCGGCGGATCGAGGATGACGGCGTCGGCCCCGGCCAGAAGCGACCGGCCGCGCTCACCGGTAAGCGCGTACGCAGCGGTCGCGCATTCGAAGGCCGCGTTCGTCACGCCGTTGTGCGCGGCGTTGGCAGCCGCTTCGTCGACGGCGTGCTGCGATGTCTCGACGCCCGTCGTCGGCGTGCCGTTCTTCGAGAGCAAGACGGCGAACGTGCCGACGCCGCTATACAGGTCGACGACGCGTCGTGCGCCGCGCAGCCGCTCGACGATCCGGCCGGCGAGCAGTTCGAGCAACGCCGTATTGATCTGGAAGAACGACTCGACGCCGAACACGAAGTCGGCGCCGAGCACTCGTTCGCGCAAGACTGGCGATCCCCACAGGACGGCGGATCGCCTGCCGAGGACTGCATTCTCGCTCGACGGATCCCACGCCGATACGATGCCTGTCAACTCCGGAATGCGCCTGCGCAGCTCTTCGACCGCCCCGCCCAGCGCGCGGTTAGGCGCCTTGCCGCTGAAGGCGATGACAAGATCGCGTCCCGTCGCGCTCGCGCGCGCGATGACATGTTCGACGTCGCGCATCGCTTGTGGTGCCTCTTGTGCGAACGCGATGACCCGTTCGACCGTCGTGCGCAGGCGCGGCAATAGAACCGGACAGCTCTCGATAGCGACGAGCCGGTGCGAACGCGCGCCGTAGAAGCCGAGCCGATCGGCGCCGTGATCGCGCTTGCAGACGAGCGACGCTTTGTTGCGATAGCCGGGATCCGGCTCGCTTTGCGCCGTCACGACGGCGGCGACTTCGACCGACTTCATCCCGCCCAAACGAGCGAGCGCCTCGACGACGCGTGTCCGCTTCCACTCGAGCTCCGCGGAGTAGCGCAGATGCAGCGTCTGACATCCGCCGCAACGGGGGAACACAGGGCAGCCGGGGTCGACGCGGTCGTGCGATGCTTCCTCGATGTCGATCACGTGGGCGCCGGCGTAGTTCTTCTTCACCTCGTCGATCGCGATGCGAACGCGCTCGCCGGGCAGACCGCCGGTGACGAACGTGACGAGGCCGTCGATGCGGCCGACGCCTTGTCCGTTCTCGAGGAGATCGTCGAGGACTAGAGGCTCGCGCGCGAGGGATGCGGCGTCGGTCTTAACCGCGCCGCTGCTCGTCAAGCGTCTTGAGGAGTTGGTCGGCCTCGTCTATGAGCGCGCGGATGCGATCGCGCGTCGGATTCTCCGCAGGTTGTTCGAGCAGGGATCGGACGAGCCAATAAGCGCCAAAGGCCGACATGAGGAAGGCAGCCGTCCACATCCATGGGTACGCGCGCCGAAACGTCAACTGATCCTCCTGTGCCCTATCACGTATATCGGCTTTAGACGGACGTCCACGATTCCTCCTCCCGGAGTGCGGCGGAAGTCACTGGCTTGGATTGGGCCAAAAGACATATCGCGCCGGGCGCCGTCGCGAAAACGAGACGCTCGCCGCCGACGTCGACGACGTGGAGCGCGCTGCCGCCGAAGAGCGGAACCTCATCGATG
Source organism: Vulcanimicrobiia bacterium (assembly GCA_025450855.1). Classification (GTDB taxonomy): domain Bacteria; phylum Vulcanimicrobiota; class Vulcanimicrobiia; order Eremiobacterales; family Eremiobacteraceae; genus JANWLL01. The sequence continues at coordinate 17,257 of JANWLL010000005.1, read as the reverse complement.
ACCTGCGCGATCCGATGCCGGCGCCGCATCGCAAAGGCCCTCGCGATCGCCGCGAACAGCGCGTTCAACGGCTCTTCTTCTCACGATGGACGAGCATCCACGACGGTACGAGCACCCTGAGCGTTCCCGTCTTGCCTTCGGTCGACACCTCGACGTCGACCGCGTGGTGCGGCGTCCGGGCGGTCAGAGGATCGTCTGAAAGACGGACGATCCGGTGACCCTCATCGCCGAGGGCGGGAAGGTTGACGACCGCGCGCTCGAGGGCGGCGCGTACGACCGCCTCGGCTGCCGCGACGGCGATCTCCCCGGGCGCTCCGCTCGCAGTCGAGGCCGCGCCGCCCGCCGCCGCGCCGGCGATGCCCGACACTGCCGCAGCGTCCGCGAAAGCGACGACGACGCCGTTGCCGCCCGCGGTCAAGGCGAGTCCGAGGACGACCCCCGGAGGACCGGCGACTTCGGCCCCGTCGATGCGCTCGATCTTCGACGATCGTGCGATGACTCGGTTGAGGGTCAGCGCCGAAAGGCGCTCGTTGAGGGCGTCGATCGCGCTCCGCAGCGCCCCCTCAGGATCCGAGGGTTGCAGCGGTCGACGTTTATCGTCGACCGGAGCCGCCTTCTCCGGAGCGGTTGCAGACGCGGCCGCCACGACGCCGATCGCCCACGGAAACTCGTCGACTGCGACCGCGCAGAGGCCGCCGGCGATCGCCGGCCCATGCTCGTCCGCTTGGGTGATCCCGTCGACCGGACTGCGAAGCTCGGCCGCCGCGGCTGCCGCGATCGCACCCAGCATGCGCTTTGCCGCTATCGACGCGAGGCCTCGAACCTTGCGGCCGCGCCCGACCTGCGCCGTGCCATCGCCGCCGATCATCGCGTCTGCGAATGCCGACGCCAGTCCGGTGTCGATGTCGACCCAGACCATTCCGCCGTCGATCTTCGCGCCGAAGCGCCACGACGACGCGATCGTCGGGGCCGTCCGGGTCAGCGAGCATCGCACCGGACGCCGCAAGTATGAAGCCAGATCGAGCGTGAGCGTGCGGCCGAACTCATCGGTCTTCGCCGCGTCGCGGGCGAATGCGCGCAGACGCTGTGCATCCGTATCGGCATGCACCGCGGCCGGCGACGACTCGACGCCCTCCGCGGGATGCCACGCAGCCGGATCGTTCGGCACCGTGCTGGTGGCTGCGTACACTCCGGTGTCGCGTGTTAGGGCAGCGATGAGCGATTCCGCCTGGCCTTCGGTTAGTCTGGCCAAGCCGTCTCCTGCTCTGCCGCGCGGGCGATCCGCCTATCGAGCCCGCGAACCATCCGTGCCCATCGGCGCCGTCGCGCTTCGTGGGTCTCAGTGTCGCGCTCCGCGGACGCTCTCCGCTGCGCAAGCACGCGCAGCATCGCTTGGGTTCGATCGGCTCGCCGCTCGACGATGGAACAAAGCTCTGACGTCCAGAGCGGCTGCAAAGCCATGAACGCACGAATCGCTTCGTTACCCTGACGCTCGTGCGCTGACGCAGTTTCGGTGCGGCGCCGCTCGGCATTCGACGCGAAGACCAAAGCCGCGGCTCGGCGCTCGAGCATCGCACATGTCGTCAGCGCCCGCGATGGTTTCACCGGACGGACGCCGGGATTCGGAGAGGTGCGTTCGCGCGGACGATGATCTGGGATCGCTCGGGTCCGACCGAGACGTACGATATCGGGATGCTCAGATGGCGTTCGACGAATGCGACGTAGTCGCGCGCGGCGGCCGGCAGGTCTTCCCACGATCGGGCGCCGCCGATCGACGCCTTCCACCCCGTAAGGAAGGTCGTCTCGCACGCCGCTCCTTGCGCGATCGCGAACGGCACGGAGATCTCCGGCGGCGACTTGTAGCTCGTGCAGACGCCGATGCGGTCGAACGAATCGAGGACGTCGAGTTTCGTCATCGCAAGGTGCGTCATTCCGTTGATGTCGACCGCGTAGCGCAAAGCAGCGAGGTCGAGCCATCCGCAGCGGCGCGGTCTGCCGGTGACGGTGCCGACTTCGCCGCCGATCTCCCGCAACCGCTGGCCCGTCGAGTCGTCGAGCTCGGACGGGAACGGGCCGCCGCCGACCCGCGTCGCATACGCCTTGACGACGCCGACGACCGAATCGATGCGCGTCGGGCCGATGCCGAGGCCGGCGCCCGCGCCGCCGGCGACGGTGACCGATGAGGTGACGAACGGATACGTGCCGAGGCCGACGTCGAGCATGCTGCCTTGCGCGCCCTCGGCGATAATGCGCTTGCCGCTCCGAAGGAGATCGTTGATGAGCTCGACCGTATCGCGGATGTGCGGAAGCAGCAGTTTCGCCTGGGATGCGAGTTCGGAGGCGATGGCGCCGTCGTCCACCGAGACCCCGCTGCCTGCAAGCGCGGCGCAACGGGCTGCGAGGGCGGCTCGCCATGCGCGCTCGTCGCGAAGGTCGCCGGCGCGGACGCCGACGCGCGCCACGCGGTCGCCGTAGGCGGGGCCGATGCCGTTGCCGGTCGTTCCGATCTTCACGTCCCCGCGAGCGCGCTCCGAGGCGCGATCGAGCTCGATATGATAAGGAAGGATCAGATGCGCGAGGTCCGAGAGCCACACGCGCGACGTGTCGACGCCGGCTCCCTCGAGATCGCTTAGCTCTTTGACGAGCGCCGCCGGCGACACGACCGTGCCGGGTCCGATGATGCACGTGACGCCGGCGATGACGCCGCTGGGAACGATGCGCAGCTTATACGTCTTGTCGCCGACCCGAACGGTGTGCCCCGCGTTCGCGCCGCCGCCGAATCGCGCGACGCCATCCGCGCCGGCCGCCAGATAGTCGACGATGCGTCCTTTGCCTTCATCACCCCACTGGGCTCCCACGACTAGCGTGACGGGCATCTAGCTCCAAACCTTCCGTTCAAGCACGATCCGATGTTTCGCCGTCCTACCCGATGCTTCATGCGCCGCGCTGACTTCGTCAGCGACCGCCTGCACGAGCGGACTGAAACGCGCGCGCGTCGCCGACTGCGAGCATCGGCAGCGGCGGATCTCCCATGACACGGTCGATGACGAGCTCGGAGAAGAGCGAGCAGGGCCAGCCGAAATTCGAACGCGTGAAACGCGTCGGATCGTCGACGTCGAACGACTCGTGGAGCAGGTGGTCGCCGATGTCCGAGGCTTTGAGCTCGTTGAGCACGCCGGCGACCTCCGTCGGGTCGGTCGAGGTCAGACCTTGCATGACCAGCGCCAGCGGCCATACGAAGTGCGCCGGCGTGTGCGGGCTGCCGATGCCTTGCGCGACTTTGCCGGCGAAGAAATATGGATCGTCCGGCGACAGGATGAGACGGCGAGTGTTCTGATAGATCGGATCGCTCGCGTCGACGTAGTCGAGGTACGGCGCCGACAAGAGGCTCGGGATGTTCGCATCATCCATGAGGTTGGAATGGCCGAGCCCATCGACTTCGTACGCGTAGACGTAGCCGTATTTCGGCGTGTAGACGATCCCGAAATCGTTGATCCCGTCCGCGACGCCGTCGTGGAGCGCAAGAACTTCTTGCGCTTTCGCTCCGTCGTGCCAGACGAGCGACTCGATCTCGGCGAGTTCCGCCAAGACGCTGACGGCGAACATCTCGTCGGGGATGAGGTAGCCGTACTTCGTCGGGTCGTCGCTCGGACGGAACCCCGTCCAGATCATGCCGGTGTAGCCGACGGGGCTGCCCGCGCCATCGGCCGGCAATTGGCGATGGCGATAGTGCGACTGCGAGTGGTCGCGCTCGAGCTCCATGACCGCGAGCGCCTTCTCGTACGACGCCTTGACGTCGGGTGTGAAGACGGATGTGTCGCCGGTCGACTTCCAATACATCCACGCGAGCTGGATCGGGTAGAGCAGCGAGTCGAGCTCGTACTTCTCTTCGACGACTTTGTAGTCGCGATTGAAGGCGTTCGCGTACGGATCGATGCCGATGTCTTTCGACTCGCGGGCGATGACACCGCGGAGCATCGAGCGCACCTCGGGATCTGCTGCGAAGAACATATACGGCCGGACTTGCGCGCTCGCGTCGCGCAGCCACATCGCGCCGATGTCACCCGTGATGACGTACGTCGTGCCGTCCGGCGTGAGCGTGACGTCGTTGCGGATCGTCGACAGGAAGCATTGGGCGTAGAGCTGACCGGTGTCGACGTTTCCGCCGTGATATTCCGCCGCCGCTTTGGCGAGCGCGTCGATCTCGGCGGCATTCGCCGGTCTCGAGAACGCGCAAACCGACGTGGACATGATGAAGGCTGCTGCCGTCAATACTCGGATCCGGGCGGCGGTCGCTGCGTGCACGTCGAGGCGAAACTACCGCAAACGTTTGTTCGCTCCTGCGCGACGCCACGCATCTCATATACGGTATGGAGCGGTCGACCTTCAAGGTCGACCGCCGCGGCCTTTCATCATGATAGTCGTTCCGGCGACGACCACGAGCAACGCCTCACGGCCCAAGAACCACGCGACGCGCCAGGCAAACCACGGGATGATGCCTATTTTCGGATGATTGTAGTCGTCGCCCACGATGTCTTGGAGCGCAGCCTCACCCTCGGGCGTCGGCGGGCCCGTGAGCGCAGCGCCGGCGGCTATGTACTCGTTATGATCGTGGTAGAGGAGTGCTGCGTTGCCTAGAGTCAGCAGCACGAACACCGCCCCGACGATGACAAGACGCATCATCCTTGTATCTTCGTAGGCAACTCAATCGTCACCCGCGCACCGCGGCCGCGGCTGCCGCCGAACTCGATCGTGCCGCCGTGAGCCGCGACGAGCATCGATGCGATCGCCAGCCCGAGGCCGACTTTGCCGTTGGAGCCCGCTGCGAACGGCGCGCCGATACGTCCGATGGCGTGCTCATCGAAGCCGTCGCCGTCGTCGGTGACGACGATGGTCGCTGCGTCGCGTCCGCCCCGAATGTCGACTCCGACTGCGCCGCGCAGCTTCGCATGCCGGATCGCGTTGTCGAGCACGTTCACGAGCACTTGAAGGACGCGATCGGGATCGACGTCGGCCGTCGCTTCGCCGCTGACCGTCACGCGAACGCGGCGTTCTCTAGCCGCCTCTGCGACGAGCACCTTCGCCTTTCGCGCGACGGAACCGATATCGGTCACACGTTGACGCAACGTGAGGTTCCCCGCCTGCCAGGCGCCGGTGTCGATCAAGCCGTCGACGAGTCGCGAAAGCCTTCGCGCCTCCTCGGCGACGATGCTCAGCGCCCGCGAGCGGCTCTTCGCACTCGCGCCGCCATCCTCGCGCAGGCGCTCGACGAAGCCGACGATCGACGTCAGCGGCGTCCGCAGCTCATGCGTGATCGCCGCAAGCACCGTGCCGCGGCGCTCTTCGATTCGCGCGACGACGGCGGCGCCGCGGAGCGCGTGTCGCAGTTCGGTGAGCGGGCGTTCTGCGTCGCGCGGTTCGATGATCGTCCAGCCGACGCGCACGGCGAACGACGCACCTCCACTTTTCCGGAGCCGGCGGATCCGTTCGTCCATCGCGCTACGGATCGAAGCGCGAAGCCGAGCCGCGACTATGCCGAGATCGGCGTCCGAGACCGCCGCGCGAGCGCTTGCGGGAACCGCCCGGTCGAGCAAGAGCGCTGCATACCACCTGGCGCTCGGCCCGCACACGACGATGTCGTCGCGTCGCAGAATCGTCCCGGCGGCGGCGCGAAGCGCATCCTCGACGGCTGTGGTCGCCCGTGCGCGAACTCGCTGCCCGGATGCGGCGAGACCCGTGACCTCGATGTAGAGGAGCGGCGCGACGCATCGCTTGTGAGCGAGCGCCCGCAACGGCAGCTCGAGCGAGCGTGCCTGAGGCAGCGGCGTCGACGCGTCGTCAGTCCGCCGACGACGTGAACTTGTAACCGACGCCATGGATCGTGTGGATGTAGCGCGGACGGTCGGCACGATCGCCGAGCGCTCGCCGTATGCGGCGGATGTGGACGTCGACCGTGCGCGGATCGCCTTCGAAATCGAAGCCCCAAAGCGTCTCGATGAGCTGTTCCCGGGTGAACACGCGCCCGTCGTTGCGGACGAAAAGCCACAGGACGTCGAACTCGCGGGGCTTCAGATCGATGCGCTTGCTGTGGAGCGTCACTTCGCGCTTGTCCGCGTCGACCGCGATATCGCCCGCGACGCGGCGCTGCATCGGAGGCGGCTCAGGTGCGCCGCTGCGGCGGAGGACTGCGCGCACGCGAGCGAGCAGCTCGCGCGGCGAGAACGGTTTGACGACGTAGTCGTCCGCCCCGAGTTCGAGTCCGACGATGCGATCGACCTCGGCGCCGCGCGCGGTGACGAACACGATCGGCACCGGGCCTTCTTTGCGCAGCGCACGACAGACTTCGTACCCGTCGAGGCCCGGAAGACCGATGTCGAGGACGACGACGTCCGGCTGACTCGCGCGCGCACGCCGAAGCGCCGCGGGTCCATCGGCGGCGGCGGTCACGGCGAAACCTTCCGACGTCAAGACGTTGGAGATGAGCTCGACGACGTGCGGCTCGTCGTCGACGACGAGCGCGGTGCGGATGCTCGGCACTCGCTGCGTCGCAGTCATATGACGTGAATCCCCACCCTCTGCGCGAAAGTCACGAGCCATTTGCGGCCCGCCTCGCTTCGACCTGTGTTAAGGAAGCACGGCCCCGATCGCCGCCATGAGCGGCCCGCCCGTGCCGTTGCGCCTGTACGAATGGAGGAGGTCTTTGTGGCAGCGCGTGCACGCGTCGGCGGCGTCGATGCGAACGTCGGACACCCCGCCGGCCAACAGCCGGTGCTCGATCGCCGCGCCGAGATCGAGCGACACGCCGTCTTGGCGCTTACGCTCTATGACGAGCAGCCCCGCGTCGCCGACCGCGCCGATATCGTCGAGGAACAGCGCGCTCACCTCGGGGCCGACCTCGAAACAGCACGGGCCGATGTGCGGGCCGATCGCGGCGTGCAAATCCTCACGATGGGCGCCCGCCGTCTCCAACGCCTCGAGCGCGTGATCGATGACGCCGGCAGAAACGCCTCGCCACCCCGCGTGGACGAGCGCGATCGTTTTGTTCGGCGGATCGACGATCCAGACGGGAGCGCAATCGGCGGCGCGGATGACGAGGATGTCCGACGAGTCACGCGTCCACACGCCGTCCGCATCGGGCGCGGCCCCGTTGTACGATGATGCCGGCACGACACGGCCGCCGTGCACTTGGTTGACCCGCCGTATGCGCGCGTGGTCAGGAAACGCCCACCACGCAAGCCACCGGCGCAAAGCGTCGTGGGTACGCGCGTCGACCTCCGACGCGCTCATCATGCCGATCGCGCCCGTTCCCGCGATGCTCGACACGACGATCGCCGCGTGACCGTCGACGCGGCGCAAGTAGACGAAACCGCCGCCGAGGTTGATGGTCGTCGGCTGGTCGCCTGCGGGTTCTCCGGTCACGAGAGCTCCTCGAACGCAACGGCCTCAGTCAAGGGACCGCGGCTCTCGGCGCGCCGCCGAAGCGCACGAATTATGGCTGGAGCGCCGAAACCCGCCCGCTCGAGTCGCCGGCCCAGCTGCCCGAATCCGTCTTGCGGCCGAGACGCCGCCAATCGCGCGAGCGCGCGGTCGATGCGCTCGTCCTCGTCGCGATCGGCTTCGTCCAAAATCTCGCTCGCGAGATCCTCATCGATCCCGTTGCGGACGAGGTTTCGGAGCAGCACGAGGCGCCCGACCGGCTTGCGGTCGAGCGCGCTGCGCACGTAGAGAACCGCGAAAGCGCGGTCGTCGAGATACTTGCGCTTTTCACACTCGTCGACGGCGGCTCGGATCGCGTCGGGCACATAGCCGCGGTCGGCGAGCTTTTCCGTCAGCCGGGATTTCGTGAGTCGCTTGACCGACAGCAGCCGCACGGCTGCCGCAAGCGCGTTGCCGTCAGCTCGCTGGGGCATGAAGGACCGCTATTCCGAGACGACGGCGTATCGCAGGCTGCCGTTTTCGACGGCGATCGGCGGTTTGGCGATGAGCGCGCGGATCTTCTGTTCGAGCTCGGCAGCCGTGTCCGGATGCTCCTCGAGGTACGCCTTCGCATTCTCGCGGCCTTGGCCGATCCGCTGATCGCCGTACGTGTACCACGAACCGCTCTTGCCGATGACGTTCTGCTCGAGTCCGACGTCGATGAGCGATCCGGTCTTGCTGACGCCCTTGCCGTACGTGATGTCGAACTCCGCGACTTTGAAAGGCGGCGCGACCTTGTTCTTGACGACCTTGACGCGCGTCCGCGAGCCGACGACATCGGTGCCGACTTTGATCGACTCGAGCCGACGGATGTCGAGGCGGACGGAAGCGTAGAACTTGAGCGCCCGGCCGCCGCTCGTCGTCTCGGGGCTGCCGAACATGACGCCGACCTTCTCGCGGATCTGGTTGATGAAGATCATGGTCGTCCGCGATTTGCTGATCGCCGCCGTCAGCTTGCGCAGCGCCTGCGACATGAGGCGCGCCTGAAGCCCGACGTGTGCGTCGCCCATGTCGCCTTCGATCTCCGCCTTCGGAACGAGCGCCGCGACCGAATCGATGACGACGATGTCGACCGCGTTCGAGCGCACGAGCATCTCAGCGATGTCGAGCGCCTGCTCGCCCGTATCGGGCTGGGAGACGAGCAGGTTGTCGAGGTCGACGCCGAGATTGCGCGCGTAGAGCGGGTCGAGCGCGTGCTCGACGTCGATGAACGCCGCGGTGCCGCCGTTGCGCTGGGCTTCGGCGATACAGTGGAGCGCGATCGTCGTCTTGCCTGAAGACTCCGGCCCGTATATCTCGACGACGCGTCCGCGCGGAATGCCGCCGACGCCAAGCGCGAGGTCGAGCGCGATGCTGCCGGTCGATATGACCTCGATCTGAATGGACGCAGCGGCCTCGCCGAGCTTCATGATCGAGCCCTTGCCGAATTGACGCTCGATCTGAGCGAGGGCGTTCTCGAGGGCCTTCTCTTTGTCAGACACCTATGCGTTCTCCGATCAGAATAGCGCTTCGACGTACGATCGAGGATCGAACGTCTTGAGTTGGTCGACCTGCTCGCCGAAGCCCACGTACTTCACCGGCAGATCGATCTGGTCCATGATCGCAACGATTATCCCGCCCTTGGCAGTGCCGTCAAGTTTCGTGAGGACTATGCCCGAGACGTCGCCGGTTTCGTGGAAGAGGCGCGCCTGCGAGATCGCGTTCTGTCCTGTCGTCGCGTCGAGGACGAGCAGCGTCTCGTGCGGCGCGCCTTCGACAGCACGCGCGATGACGCGCCGTATCTTCTTCAGTTCTTCCATCAAGTTGTGCTTGGTCTGCAGTCGTCCTGCCGTGTCGACGAAGACGACGTCGACGCCCCTCGACTTCGCCGCCGCCAGGCCGTCGAAGACGACCGCCGCCGGATCGGCTCCCTCGCGCTGGCGCACGATTTCGGCCCCGCTCCGCCTCGCCCAGATCTCGAGCTGCTCGGCCGCGGCGGCCCTGAACGTGTCGCCGGCGACGAGCATGACCGACCTGCCGCGCGACCGCTCCTGCGCGGCCAATTTGCCGATCGTCGTCGTCTTTCCCGAGCCGTTGACGCCGACGACGAGGACGACGTGCGGCTTCGAGCCCTGCGGCGTCGGCGCGATCGACGGATGATTGAGGTAGTCCGCCACATCGGCGCGGAACACGCGGATGACATCCCCGGCCGCGAGCAGGTTTTGCTGCTGCGCCGCGATCTTCAGCTGACCGACGATCTTTTCCGTCGTGGCGACGCCGAAGTCGGCGGCGATGAGCGTCTCTTCGAGCTCCTCCCAAAAGGCGTCGTCGACCATCTGCCGCCCGATGAGCGCGTTCCAGTGCCCTGCCAGCTGGTCGCGCGTCTTCGCGAGTCCGGCTCGCAGGGACGACAAGAAGCTCATGTGCGTATTATTTCGGATGATGCCGCAACTCGACCTTGGTAGTCCTCGCCATAGAAAACGACGCGACCGCGCCATGTAAGTGGTGTAGCGGTCGAGCTTTAGCTCGACCGCCGCGACCGCGCCATGGAAAAGACTTGGAGCGGTCGACCTTTACGGTCGACCGCCACGGTCTGTTCTCTAGCGACTTGGTTGGTAAAGCCGAGCCGGTCGAGCTAAAGCTCGACCGCTACATGCCGAGCTTCGCTCGGCCTACTACATATTCCCTAAAAAGGTCGCGGCGGTCGAGCTAGAGCTCGACCGCTACGGTATTTTTGGTGCGGTTATCACTGAGACGCGGTTTGGGGGGCTTGCGGCTTTTTGCGGACGTACTTCTGCTTGACGTTGGGGTCGCCTTCGCGATAGCCCATGTCGACGTGCATCGCCTTCAGTTTCGATCGCAGCCGGATGACGGCTTGCGCGTGGATCTGCGAGACGCGCGATTCCGAGACGTCGAGGACGCTCTTGATCTCCTTGAGCGTCAGCCCTTCGAAGTAGTAGAGCGAGATGACTGTCCGCTCTTGCGCCGGCAAGCTGTCGACGGCCGTTGCCAGCGCCCCGCGCACTTCGTTCGACTCGATGAGATGGGTGGGATCGGGCGCGTTGTCCTTGAGCGTGTCCATGAGGGCCACATCGTGGCCCTTCTCATTAGGTAAAAACTCCTCGAGCGATAGGATCGAGGTGCCGCGGATCTTGAGCAGCAGGCCGTGGTACTCGCGGACCGTGATGGAGAGCGCCGCGGATACCTCATCGTCTTCGGGGACGCGTCCTAAACTGTTTTCCAAGTCCACGAAGACGCGCTCCATCTCGCGCGCCTTTTGTCGGACGGCGCGCGGCACCCAATCGAGCGCGCGAAGCGCGTCGAGGATGGCGCCGTTGATGCGGGTGATGGCATAGGTCTCGAACTTGACGCCGCGCGAGTCGTCGTATTTGCCGATCGCGTCGATGAGGCCGAGGATGCCCTCGTTGATGAGATCGTTGATCTCGACGTGCGGCGGCAAGTTGATCGAGATCCGGCCGGCGACGTACTTCACCAAGTGCAGATACTTATGGATGACCTCTTCGCGGGTGAGGGTCATCCCGCCGATCGTGCACTTGTCTTTGGGCTGCAGACGCGCCGTCACGGGCGGGTCCGCTTTCGCTCGGCGGCGACCTGGGCGCCGTTCGGGTGCTTGACTTGGAGGAGCCGGGCGAGCGACTCGCGCCTGAACCGGTATTGCCCGCCTGGCGTCTTGATCGCCTCGACGAGCCCTTCGCGGGCCCACCGCCGGATCGCCGCGTCCGTCATGTCGAACGCTCGAGCGACCTCACCGGACGTCATCCATTCCTTCGGCTGTTTGCCGAGGTCAGGGCGGCCGCGCGCCTTCGAAGCCAATCTCGCCTACGACCTCCGTATCATGGCGCAAAGCCCTCGTTCAAATCGATCTAGCGATCTCGATAGACGATGGGCGTCCTCAGGCTGTTCCGGGTCGCGGTTTCGTCTATTTACGGTTTTCACCCTTTTTTTGAAAACGTCGATTATTTGCGTGTCGTCACACTATCGGAAAAGCGCGCAAACGAGAGCGCCGGCCTCCTCTCGGAAGCCGGCGGTTTCGGATGATGGTCGCTTAGGAAATCTACTTGGCCGTGCCACCGGCAATGCGTACCGTGCAGCGCGTCTGTCCGAAGGTTATCTCGTCGCCGTCGCGCAGCGGGGTCAGCACGTGCGGCGCCAGCTGCTGGGTCACGTTCACGAACGTGCCGTTGACGCTCTCGAGGTCTTCGACGACGAGCGCCCCCTGGCGGCGCAAGATGAAGGCGTGCCGGCGCGAGACGTACTGCGACTCGTCATAGGCCGACAGATCGATGTCCGGCCGAGCCGTGTCCACCGCCGACGACCGGCCGACGAGAGATATGTCTTTCTCGAGATCGATCGCGACGTCGCCGCCGACATCGCCGATCCCGTGGATAAGCAACGTGGCCTTGAGCTCGCCGACGTCGACGCGCCGCGTCACGCCGAGGTCGAGGTCGACGCCCGCTATCGGCAGTTCGTCACCGCATACCTTGCAGAACGTCTCACCCGAGAGGTTGCGCGCGAAGCATCGCGAGCAAATGCGCGCGGGCTGCTCTTTGCGCGTCGCTGGATATACCGTGATAGGTGTGGCGCGGTCTTGGTCTTTCATCATGCCCATCCGCGATCGCATGCGCGCGTTCAAATGCTTGTTCCCCCATACCCGTACTATGGTAGTTATCGTACCATGCACTCTTGGAGCCCCGTGTGACCGCCGACACAGGCCGTCCTCGCTGTGCTTGAGGTCAACGGTCAGGCGTAGCGGATGCGCGGATCGAGCGCTGCGTAGAGCAGATCGACGATGAGGTTAACGACGACGAAAGTCGTGGCGAACAGCAGCACGGCACCGTTGATGAGCGGGTAGTCGCGGTTGCTGATCGCTTCGAACGCGAGCCGGCCGACGCCCGGCCACGAGAATATGCTCTCCGTGAGGACGGCGCCCCCGAGCAGCAGGCCGGTCTGCAGGCCGATGACGGTCACGATCGGGATCAACGCGTTGCGCAAACCGTGCTTGACGACGACCGCCCACGCTCCGAGCCCTTTCGCCTTCGCCGTACGCACGTAGTCGGTCCGCAGCACCTCGAGCATACCCGCGCGCGTCATCTTCGCGACGATCGCCATCGGTATCGTCGCGAGCGTGATCGCCGGCAGAACGAGGTGGCTCATCGCGTCGGCGAACGCGGGCCAGTCGCCGGCGAGGAGCGCATCGATCGTCATGAAATGCGTGTGCGCCGGGAAGTCGTAACGGATATCGAGGCGTCCGCCGGCCGGGAAGAGGTTGAGGCCGATCTTCGTCGGCTCGTACGCGAGCAGGAACAGCAGCATCCAGCCGAGCCAGAAGACCGGGATCGAAACGCCGAGCAGCGCGCCGCTCGTGACGAGCGTATCGAGCGGCTTGCGATGGTTGAGCGCGGCGATGATCCCCGCCGGAACGCCGATCACGATCGCGACGATCATCGCGGCGAGCGCCAGCTCGACGGTCGCCGGGAAATATTCCGCAAGCTTGCGCACGACAGGCTGATGGTCCGCGAGCGACGTGCCGAGATTGCCATGCGCGACTTGCGCTAAGTACGCGCCGAGCCGCACGTACCACGGCTTGTCGAGCTGCAGATCGTGCGTCACGCGCTCTATGTCCGCGCGCGACGCGTGCTGGCCGAGCAGCACTTGCACCGGATTGCCCGGGATCGCGCCCAAGAATACGAACGACACGACGCAGATAGCGAACAGCACCGCGATGAAGCGCACTGCTCGCTGTGCGAAGAACTTGAGCACGGTGCGCTGTTTAGAGCCGCTCGACGCGACTGCCTTGCCGATTCTCCGGCAGCCGAGCGGCGCCGCGGCGCAGGAGGGCCCGGATGGAGGGCAAACCAGACTCGAACATCATACGCACATGAGGCCCCGCGCAAATCGGTCAGGGCCTAGCCGCATGTCGTACCCTGCGTTGCCGTGCGGCCCGCGCTTGCCTTCACAGCCCATGGAGACACGTTCGAGCCGATGAATCTGCAAAGCTCCGGCGCCACGGCGCTCGCCATCCCCTTCGCGCTCATCTGCGGCGTCATCGCGATCGCTTACGGCGCGTACCTCATTTTCTGGGTGCTCCGCCAGCCGGCGGGTTCCGCGCGCATGCAAGAGATCGCGGCGGCCATCCAAGAGGGTGCGATGGCGTACATGCGACGCCAATACACGACGATCGCCATCGTGGCGATCATCCTCGCGATCATACTCGGCATCTTCCTCCACTGGCAAGCCGCGGTGGGCTTTTTGATCGGCGCGATCCTCTCGGGCGCGACCGGATTCATCGGCATGTCGATCGCGGTGCGCGCGAACGTGCGCACCGCTGAAGCGGCGAAAGGCGGGTTATCGAACGCGTTCAACGTCGCGTTCCGCGGCGGAGCGATCACCGGTCTGCTCGTCGTCGGCCTCGGCATCATCGCCGTCGCCGGCTACTTCTGGATCATGTCGCAGGTCTACCCTGGCGACCTGCCCAGCGCGCTCAACGCGATGGTCGGTCTCGCATTCGGATGTTCGCTCATCTCGGTCTTCGCGCGTCTCGGCGGCGGCATCTACACGAAGGGCGCCGACGTCGGCGCCGATCTCGTCGGCAAAGTCGAAGCGGGCATTCCCGAAGACGACCCGCGCAATCCGGCGGTCATCGCGGATAACGTCGGCGACAACGTCGGCGATTGTGCCGGCATGGCCGCCGACCTCTTCGAGACGTATTGCGTGACGACGGTCGCCGCCATGCTCCTCGGCGCCCTCGTCTTCGGCCGAAACGGCGACCTCGCCATGACGGCGGTCGTCTTCCCGCTCGTCCTCGGCGGCATCTCGATCATCGCGTCGATCATCGGCACGATGTTCGTGCGCGTCAGCGGCAAGAACATCATGGGCGCGATGTACGTCGGCGTCACCGTCGCGGCCGTGCTCTCGGCCATCGTCTACTGGTTCGCGACCGGCTCGGTCATGGGCGGCGCGGCGTCGGCGGTCAACAACGTCCAGTACGAGCCGTGGCGCCTGTGGGTGTGCGGGATCGTCGGACTCGCGATCACGGGCCTCCTCATGTGGATCACCGAGTATTACACGGGCACGCAGTACCCCGCGGTTCAGGGCATCGCGAAGTCCTCGACGACCGGGCACGCGACGAACATCATCACCGGACTCGCGGTGTCGATGAAATCGACGACGCTCCCGGCGCTCACGATCGTCATGGGCATCCTCGTCGCGTTCGGCTTGTCCGGATTGTACGGCGTCGCGATCGCGGTCATGGCGATGCTCTCGATGGCAGGGGTCATCGTCGCGCTCGACTCGTACGGTCCGATCACCGACAATGCCGGCGGCATCGCCGAGATGGCGCAGCTGGGTCCGGAGATCCGCGCCATCACGGATCCGCTCGACGCCGTCGGCAACACGACGAAGGCGGTCACGAAAGGGTATGCGATCGGCTCGGCGGCGCTCGCAGCGATCGTCCTGTTCGCCTCGTTCCAGCAAGAGCTGCAAGCCGCTGGACGCAACCTCGTCTTCGCGCTCGACGATCCATACGTGCTCGTCGGTCTGCTCATCGGCGGCGCGCTCCCCTTCCGCTTCGCTGCGCTATGCATGGAAGCGGTCGGCCGCGCCGGCGGTGCGATCGTCGAAGAGGTGCGTCGTCAGTTCCGTGAGATCAAGGGCATCATGGACGGGACCGCGCGCCCGGACTACGGTCGCTGCGTCGACATCGTCACATCGGCCGCGCTCAAGGAGATGGTCGTGCCGGCGCTCATCCCGGTGCTGACGCCGATCGTCATCGTCCTCGTCGGCTTCTTGCCGTTCATCGGCCCGGGCAATGCTGCCCTCATCCTCGGCGGCGTGCTCATCGGCTCGATCGTCACCGGATTCTTCGTCGCGGTGTCGATGACGTCGGGCGGCGGCGCATGGGACAACGCCAAGAAGTACATCGAGGACGGAAACTATGGCGGCAAGCGCAGCCCGGCCCACCAGGCCGCGGTCACCGGCGATACCGTCGGCGATCCGTACAAAGACACCGCGGGACCGGCGATCAACCCGATGATCAAAGTCCTCAACATCGTCTCGCTGCTTCTCGTGCCGTTCTTGCACTAGGTCTTGATGGGAGCGGTCGAGTTTCCTTAGTCCAAAGCGTCCCATCGTTCTCTCATCTTGGTTGCGACAAAGGGTGGGCTGGGAACGTTTCTAACGTGATGAAACCCGCTGAATACTGCCTCCACTGCAACCCAGCGCTGCTCAAGCGGTCTGACCTTTTGAAGGGTGCCGGCGCCGCCGCGATCGCGGCGGTCACCGCGGCCGCTCTGCCGACTGAAGCCTTCGCCGACGCGCACGATCAGGAACGCCAGATCGGCAACCAAGTCTACCAGCAGCTGCGCGGCCAGAACCAGATCGAGGACTCGTCGCCTTGGTATTCCGCGCTCCGCGCGGTGGGCGATAAGATCGCCGCCGCCAACCAGCCGCGATGGTACAACCAGAATTGGCTCATCGTCAAAGGTAAGGACGTCAACGCGTTTTCGGTGCCCGGCGGCAACATCTATGTGAACGAAGCGCTCATGGTGCAGGCCGAGAACGAGGATGAGCTCGCCAGCGTCCTCGGCCACGAGACCGGACATCTCGTGCTCGGCCACGTGATGGATCGGATCCACAAAGCGCAGACGGCGCAGCTCATCGGCAGCGTGCTGAGCATCTTCATCCATAACCAGACGACGTTCAACCTCGTCAACTACCTCGGCAGCTACGCGTTCTTGAACTACAGCCGCGCGCAAGAATACCAGGCGGATCACGAGGGCGTCATCCTCGCCGGTCAGGCTGGCTACAACCCATGGGGCATGATCTGGTTCTTCCAGAAACTCGAGAAGCTCTACGGCAACGCCGGCTTCGAGCAGTACGTCCAGGACCACCCGGCGACGAGCGACCGCATCACGCGCATCGAGCAGTTCTTCAAGAGCGATCCGAAACAGTTCGGCAAATACTCGAGCAAACTGGCCGTTACGAGCGGCCTGACGAAGTCGACGACCGACACGAGCCTCATCTACAAGCCTTCGTAGGAAAGGCCGCGGCGGTCGAGATAAATCTCGACCGCTCCCCATTTCTTTCGCAAGGCCGCGGCGGTCGAGATAAATCTCGACCGCTCCCTATTGTTCTAGCGAGGGCGACGTCGCGTTTCGGTTCATTCGGCGGCCATCGGGGCCGGGCCGGGGCTGCGCTTATTCTTCTGCAGCAACAGCACGGCCGGCAGCGTCACGAAGAAGAGCAGCGCCGAGATCCGGAAGAGATCCTCGTAGGCGATCGCGGTCGCGTTGAGCTGGAGCTGCCCGGCGATCTGCACGAGCGCCGTCTGATGCGCCTGCGTCGCAGTCGCCCCAGTCGCCATGATCCTGGCGGCGGCGGCTGCGATCGCTTGCTGCACGATCGACCGGCCATCATTGATCTGAGACGCAAGTGAGGCGTACACGCGTTGGATATCGGCTTGCAGGTAGGTCGTCAGAAACGCGATGCCGAGGCTGCCGCCGATCTGCCGGAGCAGCGTGCCGATGCCGGTCGCGTTGGCGATCTGGTCGCGCCGAAGCGCGGAGATCGTGACGACCGAAAGCGGCACGAAGATGAAGCCGAGGGCGAAGCCTTGCCACGCTCGCGGCCAGAAGATATCCCAGAAGCCCGATTGCTGCGTCAGGTGGCTCATCGCCCACGTCGAGAACGCGAACATCGCGAGCCCAGAGGCCATGATGAGGCGCGAATCGATACGACTCGACATCCGCCCGATGACGAGCATGCTCAGCGCGGTCGCGAGCGC
>JANWLL010000004.1 GCA_025450855.1 Vulcanimicrobiia bacterium | reverse complement strand
CCGTCGTTCATCGGCGTGTCGACGCCCGTCGGATGGATCGAGTTGACGCGGACCCCGTGAGGCGCGAGTTCGATCGCCATCGATTTCGTCAGGCCGGTGAGCCCCCACTTCGACGCGGCGTAGTGACTCAGCCGATTCATGCCGCGCAAACCGGCGATCGACGAGTTGTTGATGATGACGCCGCGGCGCCGCTCGATCATCGAAGGAACGACGTGTTTAGCGACGAGCCAACAGCCTTTGAGGTTGATGTCGAGCATCGCATCCCACTCCGCCTCGGTCAGTTCGTGAACGAGGCCGTACGCGCAGATGCCCGCGTTGTTGAAGAGGACGTCGATCCGTCCCCATGCGCGAAGCGCGTGCTCGGCGGCGTCACGCACGGCGCCTTCGTCGCGGACGTCGGCCGCGACGGCGATGCAGTCGACGCCCAAAGGCTTGCACTCGTCGACGAGCGAGTCGAGGTCCGCTTGCGTTCCGAGTGGATAGCCAGGCTGGTCGAGCTGGCGCGCGACGTCGAGCGCCAGCACGTTTGCGCCCGCTCGCGCGAATGCGAGCGCTACCGCCCGTCCTTGCCCGTGCGCCGCGCCGGTGATGAAGGCGGTCTGGCCGGCGAAGTCCTTCGCATCCGTCACTTGGCGGCATCCTTCGCGAACGGCTTGAGGTATTCGTCGAGGTCGACGCGCAGTGCGTCGTTGAAGACGTTCGTCGCGAGCATGAGCGAGCCGAAGGCGGTGAGGACGACGATCTGCTCGTCGTCCAAGCGCGACTTGAGCCGCGCGAAGAGGTCGTCTGAGACGTCGTGCGGGTCGCGCGCGATCGTCCTGCCGAACTCGACGATCGTCTTCGACCAATCGTCGAGCTCGAACCGATCAGGGTCCTCGCCGGCCTCGATGAAAATCCGCCTGAAAAACGTCGAACAGATGAGGCAGTCCGTCTGCGACGAGATCGCGTGTGAGAAGAGATCGGCAAGCTTCGCTCCGAGAAACGCGACGACTTCGTCACGGAGCGGATACCATTCCATGAGGGCGCGAAGCGCGGGCCACGAATGCGCGAGCGTCCGCTTCATGTTCGTCATGCGGCCGTGGGCGCGGATCTGCTTGTCGAATTCGGCCTGCGAAGCAAGCGGCGCTTCATCGCGGTCGAGCGGACGGATTCGGGCCACTGTCTGTCTCCTCACACGCCGTGCAAGCGGGGGTCGCGCCATTCTAGCATGGCGGCACGCGGACATTCTGATGGCGGCGACCGCGGGAATCCGGTCGGTCACCGCAAAAATCGGCGGCGAACGTGGGCGCACATCGTAAGCTTCGGGTCATCTTCATTGCCGCGGCGGTTTTGTTCTTGCCGCTCGCCGGTTGCGGATCGAACGCGTCTCATGAGACGCCGGCCCCGACGGGCGGACCGACGGCAGGTGTGCTCCGTCTCGTCGAGACGGACCAGCCGGACAACCTCAACCCGCTCATCGCAAGTCAGCCGATCGCCCTCGAGCTCTCGTACCTCACGTACTCGTTCTTCTTCGACGTCGACGATCGCTCGCGGCTCGTGCCCGATGTGGCGCTCGAGGTTCCGACCGTGCCGAACGGCGGCATCTCGCCCGACGGCAAGACGATCACCTATCACTTGCGCAAGGGCGTCAGGTGGCAGGACGGCCAACCGCTGACGTCGCGCGACGTCGTGTTCACATATCACGCGATCGTGAATCCGCGCAACAACGTCCAAGGCCTACTCGGGTACGAGGATATCGCGGACGTGGTCGCCCCGGACGATTACACGGTCGTCGTCCACATGAAGCGCGTCGACTCGCCGATCGTCACGCTCTTCATGTGCCTCGATGGCGACTACCCGATACTGCCGGCGCATCTGCTCGCGACGTATCCCGATCTCAACCACGCAGCGTATAACGACAAGCCGATCGGGTCGGGGCCGTTCAGCGTCGTCGACTGGGTACGTGGCGACCACATCACGTTCGCCGCGAACCCCGACTACTGGCGCGGACCACCGAAGCTCGACAAGATCGTCGTCTCGTTCGTCGGCAGCAATGCGCAGATCGTCGACCGGCTGCGCTCCGGTCAAGCCGATGCGTGGTTCAACTCGGATCCGACGCTGTATCCCGAGCTGACGCAGCTCGGCGGGATCGGCGTGACGATAGCGCCCGACAACAATTTCGGTCACCTCGATTTCAATCTGCGCGATCCGCTGCTCCAGGACGTCCGCGTGCGGCGAGCGATCGAGCTGGCGATCGACCGCAGGAAGATCGTCGAAGAGGCGACGCACGACGTCTATCAGACGACCGATTCCGATCAGCCGTTCACGAGCTGGGCGTACGACCGGCGCGTGCCGCACCCCGCCTACGATCCGAACGCGGCGACGGCGCTGCTGAGGTCAGCCGGCTGGCATCGCGGTCCGGACGGCGTGCTGGCGAACGGGAAGGGCAGGATCGAGCTTCAACTGGCGTTCTTGGAAGGCAATTCGCTCGACAAGCAAGTCGCGGATATACTCAAGGGCGATCTCGCCGCCGTCGGCATCCAGATCGACGAGCGGCCATATCCTGAAGAGCGCTTCCTCTCGTCGCTCCAGTCCGGCGGCGTCGTGTACAACGGCCGCTACCAGCTCGCGATGTTCGAGTGGGGCGTCGGACTCGATCCGGACGATTCGTGGCTCTATGCGTGCGACCAACAGCCCCCACAGGGCGAGAACAGCACGTTTTGGTGCGACCCGAAGGTCGACGCGGCCGAGCGTGGCGCACGCGCCACGTTCGACGTCGCCACCCGCCGCAGCGACTACGCCGTCATCCAGTCCGAGATCGCGGACCAAGTGCCGATGATTTTCCTCTACGCACAGCGCCGCGCCGACGTTTATTCGACCAGGCTCGTCGGCTTCCGACCCGCGCCCACGTTCGCGTACTGGAACGCATGGCGGTGGGAGATGCGGTAGCGCCGGAAGCAGCCCGTGTGCCGTTTCTCGCAGGATCGGCTCGGCCCGCACCACGCTTCTAGCGGGTATTTGAAGGCGGCGCGTGCGAACATGACGAGCGCCGCACGACCGGCGGTCGCGCGATGGCGAGGACCGTAGACAAGATGATTATCGACTACGACGTTTTGGTGCTCGGCGCCGGGCTCGCCGGCATGCGCGCTGCGCTCGAAGCGAAGCGGCGCGGCGCGAGCGTCGGCGTCCTCTCGAAGGTGCATCCGCTGCGCAGCCACAGCGGCGCGGCCGAAGGCGGCATCAACGCGGCGCTCGATCCGGGCGACTCGTGGGAGATCCACGCGTTCGATACGATCAAGGGCAGCGATTATCTCGCCGATCAGGATGCCGTCGAGATCATGTGCCGTGAGGCGCCGCGCGACCTCATCGAGATGGAGCATATGGGCGTCGTCTTCTTCCGCGGGCCTGACGGTAAGCTCGGCACGCGGGCGTTCGGCGGCGCCAGCAAGGCACGGACGTACTTCGTCGCCGACATCACCGGCCAAGCGCTCCTCAACGCGCTCTACGACACGATCCTCAAGGAAGGCGTCAAGACCCACGACGAGTGGTTCGCGACGGCGCTCTACGTGCCCGACGGCACGTGCCGGGGTGCGGTCGCGATCGACATGCTGCGCGGCGAGCTTCATCTCTTACGCGCCAAAGCGGTCATACTCGCCGCGGGCGGCATGGGCCGCGTCTACGAACCGAGCACGAATGCGCTCATCTGCACGGGCGACGGCCATGCCCTCGCGTATCGCGCCGGCGCGCCGCTCATGGACATGGAGATGGTCCAATACCATCCGACCACGCTCAAGGGCACCGGCTTCCTCATGACCGAAGGCGCGCGCGGTGAAGGCGCGTACCTGACGAACAAAGACGGCGAGCGTTTCATGCAGCGCTACGCGCCGAAGATGATGGAGCTCGCGTCGCGCGACGTCGTGTCGCGGTCGGAGACGATCGAGCTCGCAGAGGGCCGCGGCGTCGACGGATGCGTCTATCTCGATCTGCGCCACCTCGGGGCGGAGCTCATCCACAAGAAGCTGCCGCAGATCCACGAGATCGCGCTCAACTTCCTCGGCCTCGACATGGTCGAGGTGCCGATCCCGATCCGTCCTGGCATGCACTACATCATGGGCGGCGTGAAAACCGACTCCGACGGCGCGACGCCGCTCGCCGGTCTCTATGCGGCCGGCGAGTGCGCGTGCGTCAGCGTCCACGGCGGCAATCGCCTCGGCGCGAACTCGCTGCTCGACACGCTCGTCTTCGGGCGACGCGCCGGCGCACATAGCGCCGACTACGTGAAAAGCGTCAAGCCGCTCGAGAGCGGGGAAGAATTCCTCAAGTCTGAGCAGCAACGCATCCAAGCGCTCCTCGACCGGCCGTACAAGGGCGAGACGCACGCGCGCTTGCGCCTCGAGCTCGGCACGCTCATGGACGACAAGGTCGGCGTCTACCGCGATGAAGCCGGGCTGCAGGATGCTCTCGCGAAGGTACGCGCGATCCAGGCCCGCGCGCAGTCGGTGAGCGTCCAAGACAAAGGCCGCATCTACAACCAAGCGCTGCTGTTCGCGCTCGAGCTCGACTACATGATCGACTGCGCCGAGGCGACGATCATGTCGGCCATCGAGCGCAAGGAGAGCCGCGGCGCGCAGGCGCGCAGCGACTATCCGAAGCGCGACGACGCGAACTGGCTCAAGCACATCCTCGTGACGCAGACGCCGGGCGCCGATCCGAAGATCTCGTACCAGCCGGTGACGATCACGAAGTGGCAACCGATGGAACGAACGTACTAAGGGGACGGATCCGCACATGCATGTGAAGATGGTCGTCGGTCGGTACGCACCGGACAGGAAGCTGGACGGTGAGCTCGGCGCGCCGTACCCGCCGCCGTACGCGGACAAGCCGCGCAAGACGTATCAGACGTTCGAGATCGACCTTCACGACGAGGCGATGGTGCTCGACGGCCTCATCCACATCCGCGAGCACGTCGACGACTCGCTCGTCGTCCGGTGCTCGTGCCGTTGCGCGATCTGCGGATCGTGCGCGATGTGGGTCAACGGCCACGCGAAGCTCGCGTGCACGACGAAGATGAAGGACGTCATCGAAAACGGCACGGTGCGCGTCGAAGCGCCGCCGGCGATGATGCCCATCCGCGACCTCGTTTGGGATATGGGCCCGTTCATGGAAAAGATGCGGTCGGTCAAGCCGTGGCTCGAAGGCAAGCCCGTCTCGCCGGATGAGGAGTACCGCGTTCCCAACGAGGCGATGGACGAGCTCGTCCAGGAGGTCAGCTGCATCTCGTGCGGCGCGTGCCTGATGGACTGCGAGTCGTACGCGGTCAACGAAAAGTTCCTCGGACCGCACGCGCTCGCTCGCGCCTATCGGTATGCGAACGACCCGCGCGATTCGATGCAGCAGGAACGGCTCAAGGAATACAGCGACCCGAACGGCGTGTGGGATTGCACGCACTGCTACGAGTGCGTCCACGTGTGCCCGAAGGGCGTCGCGCCGCTCGAGCAGATATTGAAGATCCGTCAGATGTCGGTCGCGGCGGGGTATACGAACAACGCCGGCACGCGGCACGCTCTCGCGTTCGCCGAGTCGGTCCGCGACAGCGGCCGGCTCAACGAGCTGACGCTCATGCCCAAGTCGCTCGGCCTGTTCAACATCAAGGCGCAGCTGCAATCGCTGCCGAGCGCGTTCAACCTGCTGCGCGCAGGCAAATTGCCCCCGATCATCCACCATAAGATCCCGGGCGTCACGCGCGTCAAGGCGATCTTCAAGAAAGTGGGCGGTCCGCTGACATGAGGATGGCAACACGATGAAGGTCGCGTTCTTCCCCGGCTGCGTCTCGAAAGGCGCGTGCCCCGAGCTCTACGTCTCGACGCGTAAGGTCGCCGAGGCGCTCGGCATCGAGCT
>JANWLL010000003.1 GCA_025450855.1 Vulcanimicrobiia bacterium | reverse complement strand
TGCATCGTCGTCAACCGCATCGGCGGGTTGGTCGGCGGCTTCGCGGCGGACGACAACGAGGTCGTGATCCTCTGGGGCGGCGGCGGACGCGAAGCGATCTCGCGCGCACCGAAGCCGACGATCGCGCGTGCGGTCCTCGATCGCGTCGCCGCGTTACGGGATCGCGCCTGACGCATGCTACTCGCGATCGAAGCCGGGAACACGAACGTCAAGTTCGGCGTCTATGAGACCGACGGCGCCGCAGCGGGCACGCTCCTCCACTCGTGGCGCTCGGTCACGGATAGGCGACAGACGGGCGACGAACTCGCGGGGCTCGTCGACGGTGCGATACGCATCAGCGGCATCGCGCGGTCGGCGATCAAACGCGTGGTCGTCGCGAGCGTCGTGCCGCCGCTCTATCGGGCGATATCGGAGCTGTCACGCCGCTACTTCGGATGCAGCGGCGAGTTCATCTCGGCCGCCCGCCAAACGCTCATGCCGGTGATCACGGCGCGCCCGGCGGAGCTCGGCGCGGATCTCATCGCCGGTGCGATCGGCGCGGTCGAGAAATACGGGGCGCCGCTCATCGTCGTCGGCTTCGGCACGGCGACGACGTTCGCGGCGATCGATCCGCAAGGCCGCTACGCCGGCACCGCTATAGCGCCGGGTATCGAGATCTCGGTCGACGCGCTCGTCTCCCGCGCGGCGAAGCTCTTCGACGTGCCGCTCGTCCTGCCGCGGGCGGCGATCGGCACGGACACCGCGAGTTCGCTTCAGTCGGGCATCATCTTCGGATTCGTCGGTCAAACCGAGTATCTGATCGGCAAGATCGCGGCGGAACTCGGCGCCCCGAAACCGACGGTCGTCGCCACCGGTGGGCTCGCCGAGCTCGTCGCGCCCCATACGAAAGCGATCGATCGCGTCGATCAGCGGCTCGTCCTCGACGGCTTATACCATTGGGCGACGACTGACCGTGCGAGCGGCGATCCCGTGGACGAGACGATCGGGACCACGAAAGGAAAGGCATGAGCGACGACGTCGTAACGATAGCCGCATTCGCGGGCAGCCTGCGCAAAGCGTCCTACAATCGGATGCTGCTTCGCGCCGCGGTCGAGCTCGCGGCGCCTGGTATAAAGGTCGTGCCGTTCGATATCGACGACGTGCCGCTGTTCAACGACGACCTCGACAGCGACGAGAACCCGCTGCCGTCCGTGAAGAGCCTCCGGGATGCCATCCGTTGCGCCGATGCGCTGCTCATCGTCTCGCCGGAATACAACTGGTCGATCCCGGCGGTGACGAAGAACGTGCTCGACTGGGCGTCGCGCGAAGACGGCGTGCTCGAGTTCAAACCGACCGCGATCATGGGCGCATCGACCGGCGGTTTCGGCACGGTGCGGATGCAGATCGCGATCAGGACGGTCGCCGGTTTCACCGATCAGTGGTTCCTGAACGATCCGCAGGTGCACGTCGCACGCGCGCGCGAGAAATTCGACGCCGAGGGGCGGCTGACGGATGAGGCGACGCGCAAGCAGGTCGTCGAGCTCCTCGTCGCCCTCGCCGCCTTCGCGCGGCGGATCAAGAAAGTCTCGGTCTAGGCTACTTCGGGAGCCCTTGCGCGTAGGTCGTCACGGTGCACGCGACCTGTGGCGACTCGCCGTACTTGCGGCCGAGATCGGTCATGTAGGTCTCGATCGTGCTCGAGTAGCCAGTGAAGAACTGCTCGATCAGGCGGAAGACCGGGTTGAAGATGTAGCCGGCCTCGCCTATCGTCAACTCGGTCCCCGCAGAGTCCGGACGGAACGTGTATCTCCATTGACCGCCGAACGGCAACGTCGGGTCTTGGAGCTCTCTGTCGAGGCCTTTTCCGGGAAAAGTTTGGACTTCGAGGTACGAGAGGGTCTGCCCGTCCTTATAGGTCTCGATCCACAGCGGCTTGCCGTCGGATCCGCGCTCCTTCAACACCTGCGCGACGTCGCTGCGCCACGATGGCGATGACGCGTCGTCTTCGACGGTAGCGAAGAGCGTCACGGGCGATTGCGGATATTGCGCCGAGCACGTCGCGATGTGAGCGATGGGAAGCCCCGTGCCGATGGCGATCGCGACGAGCAAGACGAAGACGAGGAGTCCGATGACCGCGCCGATCCAACGGACGACGGTTTTCATCTTTGCTTCGAGTCAGCGTCCGCCGGGGGTGCAGGTGCCGGTGCGTCGAGCGCGAGCGCGACCATCATCCGGACGCCGGTCTCGAGCGCGCCTTCATCGATCGAAAAGCGTGCGTTGTGGTGCGGCGCCGATGTGCTCTCGTCGCGCTGCGTGCCGAGGAAGAAGAAGCATCCGGGCCGCTGCTCGAGCATGAAGGAAAAATCTTCGGCGCCCATCGTCGGCCGCATATCTTCGGATCGCCCTTCGCCGAGGATGCGTGACGCGAGCGCACGCACGTACGCCGCTTCGTCCGGGTCGTTCGCCGTCACCGGGTAGCGCCATTCGTAATTGAGATCGTACGTCGCGCCGTGCGCGTCGCAACAACCACGCAAGATCGTCTGGATGCGCGGCTCCATCTGCGCGCGGACTTCCGGCGAGAAGGCTCGCACGGTGCCGAGCAGCCGTACGTCGTCGGGGATGACGTTATGGATCGTGCCGCCATGGATAGCGCCGATCGTGACTACGGCAGGTTCGACCGGTTCGATCTTGCGGCTCACGACGCTCTGAAGCGCGGTGATGAAGTGCGCCGCGGTGAGGATCGGGTCGTTCGTCTCGTGAGGCGCAGCGCCATGGCCGCCTTTGCCGTGGATCGTGATCTCGATCGAATCGCTCGACGCCATCACCGGACCGGGCCGCACGCGGATGACGCCGCTCGGCGCTTGCGAGAGCAAATGCAGGCCGTAGACGCGGTCGATGTGCGGGTCCTCGAGCACGCCGGCGCGGATCATCTCGCGCGCTCCGCCCTTGCCTTCTTCGGCCGGCTGGAAGCAGAGCACGATCGTGCCGGAAAGCTCTTCTTGCCGCTTCGCGATGATCTGCGCGGCGCCGAGGAGGATCGCGACGTGACCGTCGTGTCCGCACGCGTGCATCTTGCCGTCATTCGCGGATGCGAAGGGCAACCCGGTCTCTTCTTGGATCGGAAGCGCATCCATGTCGGCGCGCAAGAGTATCGTGCGCCCCGGACGCTTCGAGCGCATGATGCCGACGACTCCGGTCCCGCCGATCTTCGTGCGCACTTCGAAGCCGAGGCGCTCGAGACGATCGGCGACGATCGCGGCGGTGCGGACCTCTTCGAATCCGAGTTCCGGATGGCGGTGGATGTCGCGCCGCAATTCGATGACGTCGCGCGCGACGTCCGGCGGCACGATGACCGATGATGATGTCATGGCGTTTCGTTCGGGATAACGGCGGCCCCGCACCTCGGCGCGGGAATATGTAGCGGTCGAGCTTTAGCTCGACCGGACCGCCGCGGCCTCGGCAAGCGGCGACGCCAGGCCACCTGCGGCGCCTGCGCGAATCGGACGGTTCGAGATGAGCGTGGTACCGGTTTTGCGCATCGGGTCGTTCGAGATCGACCCGCCGCTTGCTCTAGCACCGATGGCCGGCGTCACCGACGCGCTGTTCCGTCGTCTGTTCAAACGTTTCGGGCTCGGTCTCACCGTCAGCGAATTCGTCTCGGCGAACTCGCTCGTCCGCATGAACCGCCGCACGCTCGAGATGATCGAGGTCTACGACGACGAGCGGCCGACATCGGTCCAGCTGCATGGCAGCGATCCGGCGGTCATGGCGGAAGCGGCAGCGTTCGTCGAGGAATGCGGCGCCGACATCGTCGACATCAACTTCGGCTGTCCGGCGCCGAAGATCACGAAAGGCGGCGACGGCGCCGCGATCCTTCGCGATCCCGATCTCGCCGTCGCGATTTGCGACGCGGTTCGCAAGGCCGTGAAGCGCGCTCCGGTGACGTGCAAGATGCGCCTCGGCTGGGATGCGGAGAATTTCACCTTCATCGAGATCGCAAAACGCGCGGAAGCGGTCGGGATCGACGCGTTCACGCTGCACGGGCGTTACGGCAAACAGTTCTACAAGCCGTCCGCCAAGTGGGAGCACATCGCTCGGCTGAAGGAAGCGCTCCACGTGCCCGTCATCGGCAACGGCGACGTGTCGTCGCCCGAAGAGGCGATGATGCGACTGCGCGAGACCGGCGCCGATGGGATCATGGTCGGTCGCGCCGCGCTCGGCAATCCGTGGCTCATCCGCGACATCGCTGCGGCGATGCGCGGCGAGCCCGTGCCCGCTCCGCCGACGATCGAAGAACGAATCGACTTCGCGCGCGAGCACTTCGACGCGATGATAGAGCGCTACGGCGAGCGGTTAGGACTCCTCCAGATGCGCAAACACCTCGGATGGTACGTCAAGGGGATCCACGATGCCGGGAGCATGCGCGAGCGAATCAACAAGGCGGTCGCCCCGGATGCGGTACGCGCGCTCCTCGACGAGGCGCGCGCAGCCCAGCCGGCGGAACGCGGGGCCGAGGAGCACGAGGAACTCGCGGTAGCGATGTAACTTGGAATCATCCGGGACGATATACCACCTAGGCGGCGCTGCACAGTCACGCGCCGATGGAGCGGACGGAGCATCATATGGAAGAACAAGCATCGGGCCAAGGGCAAACGGCCTCGCCCGTTCCGGCGACGCAGGCGGTCGCGCCGGGCCCGAGCCTCGGCGATCGCGTGCACGAATTCGAATCGCACCTGCCTTCGTTGAACGAGGCGCTTTCGACGCTCGCGAGCTTCGTGCCGGGATTCGCCGGCTACAAGTCGACCGAAGACCGTCGCATCGCGGACAAGCAGCTGCGCGCCGTCATCGGCGAACGGTTGACGAACGTGCGCGGCCGGCTCGACGCGGTCGTCGACACGCTCTCGCGAAGCGGGAGCCTCGACGGCGTCGCGCTCATCGACCAGAGCTCGCGCCGCCTCAGCCGCTTGATCGACCGGATGCGCTTTGCGGACTACGGCTACGCGGCGGTTTTCGATCGCGTCCAGATGGGCGATGCCGAACTCGCGAAGATCTATGCGTACGATACGGCTCTCATGGGCGAGCTTGGCAAGTTCGAGTCGTCCGTCGGTGACGTCGAGCAGGCCGCAGCCGATGCGACCGCGCTGCGCAGTGCACTTGCGAAGCTCGATGCTTTGACTGCGGAGTTCGACCGCCGCTTCGAAGGCCGCAAGCATCTCTTCGACGGCCTGCCCACACCCTGACGTCACCGTTGTAGTAGGCCGAGCGAAGCTCGGCAACTTTGTAGCGGTCGAGCTTTAGCTCGACCGGGAGGACCAAATGGCACTCGGCTTATCCGTCATCGAATTCTTCGACAACACCGGTCAGCAGATCGTCCACCGGTGGCCGGAGACGGGATCGACCGACATCAAGTGGGGCAGCCAGCTCATCGTCCAGGAGAGCCAGTCGGCGGTCTTCTTCCGTGACGGCCGCGCGCTCGACACGTTCGGTCCGGGCCGCTATACGCTCGCGACGCAGAACTTGCCGCTGATCACCGGCCTTCTGTCGATGCCCTTCGGCGGCACGTCGCCGTTCCAAGCCGAGGTGTACTTCGTCAACCAGAAGGTCTTCACGAACCTCCACTGGGGCACCGCCGAACCGATACTCTTCCGCGACGCCGAGTTCTCGATGGTGCGCCTGCGCGCGTACGGCGTCTTCAGCGTCCGCGTTGCGGACGCGCAGCTCTTCGTCAACAAGATCGTCGGCACACAGAACGTCTACACGAGCGATGCGCTCGCCGACTTCTTCCGCAACGCGATCGTCTCGCGTTTGAACAACTTGCTCGGCGAGACGCTCAAGAGCATCCTCGACCTGCCGAAATCGTACGATGCATTGGATGCCGCCGCAAAGGCGCGCGTCAAAGACGACTTCGGCCAGTATGGCATCGAGCTCGTCGACCTGCTCATCAACGCGATCACGCCGCCGGATGACGTGCAGAAGGTCATCGACGAAAAAACCGGCATGGGCGTCATCGGCAACATGGGCCAGTACATGCAATACAAGAGCGCTCGTGCGATCGAAGATGCCGCTCAGAACCAGAGCGGCGGTGCCGGAACGACCGCTGGCCTCGGCGTCGGCGCAGGCATCGGCTTCGCGCTCCCGGGTATGATCAATCAGGCGATGCA
>JANWLL010000002.1 GCA_025450855.1 Vulcanimicrobiia bacterium | reverse complement strand
TCGTCGATCGAGCCTACAATGACGGCTTTCGCCGGATCACCCGAGCCGGGCTGAAGGCCGAACTCGAGACGGACGGGTGCCGGAAGGCGGTCCCCGATGCGGGTCGACACGGCCGGATCAACGCCTCGCGCCGCGGGCGGGCGTGTTGCATTCGCCGCCTGATGCCGAACATATAGGTATGCATCGCTCCATCAAGTTCTGCAACGAATGCGGCACGCGGCTCGAAGAAGAGGACCGCATCTGCGAGTGCTGCGGCACCGACGCGAGCGAGGCGAACTCGATCAAACTGCTGCGGCGGACGCCGCCGCGCAAAGGCATGCGTGACGGCTTCGAAGAGACCAAAGAAGAGGACTTCTTCGAGCTGCTCATCTAGGCGTCGCCCTTTTGCCGCGTGAAGTGCTCGAGCACGTAATGCGCGATCTGCTTCGCGGCAGCCGATGAGAAAAACCCGAACTGGCGCGGAGACGTCGTGCTCTTCGCGATCGCTTCGTCGATGACGCCCCGCGCGAACGTCTCGAGCGCTTCATCTCTCTCGTACTGATACGGATTTACGGCCGCGGCCGGCTTCGCTGGCGTCTCTTCCATTCTTTGGCCCTTCGTCGAGCCTGAAGTGATTTCCGCGCCTCGCCGCGAACGGCATGTGGCGTATGAACGCTGCAAGCAATCCCGTGCCCGCCATCGCCGCCGATCTCGGTTTCACCCATCAATCGCTTCCGCAACGGGTCGTCTGTAAACGGGGCTGCCGCCTCGATATCGCGGACGAGCTCGCTCTGCTCGGCTGTTCGCGGGCGATGTTCGTCACCGGGCCTCGCGCCCACGGCCACCCCGGTGCGCAGGAGATCAAGGGTGCGCTGCTGCCGCTGCTCGCGGACGAGTTCCTCGAAGTCGATCCGAGGATGCCGACGTCGCTCGTCGCGTCGTTCGCGTCGCGGATCGATGCGGCGGGCGCCGATGTCGTCGTCGCCTTCGGCGGTGGTGCGACGATCGATCTTGCAAAAGCGGGAGCGCGCGCGACCGGACAGCTGCGGGGAAGCCCGGGCGAGGTTCCCGCGGTCGTTGCGATTCCGTCGACGCTCGTCGGCGCAGAGCTCACCGCCGTACCTGGCGGGAGCGCCCGGACCGTCTTGTATGACCCCGAGGTGCTGGCGAGAGCCGGCCTTTCTTCTGTTCTCGCGAGCGGTGCAGCGGCGTTATCGCATGGCGCAGAGGCGCTCTATCGGCGCGGGGATCCGCTCGTGGAGACGTCAGCGTCGGAAGCGATCTACCGATTGGCCGACGCATTGCCGCGTTTTCGCGACGATCCGGATGATCTGCAGGCGGCGCAAAGCTTGTTCCACGGGGCGTATCTCGCGGCGTTCGCCATGTCGCGGTCGCAAATGGGTCTTGCACACGGGATCGCGCGGACGATCAGCGCGCGCACACCGGTCTCGTATTCCGTCGCGCACGCGATCGTGCTGCCGCACGCGCTGCGCTACAATCGCTCGAGTCTTGGCGACCGGATAGCACTCGCAGGCCGAGCCCTAGGTGCAGCGTATCGCAGCGAGCCCGACGACGACGCGGCCGTGAAGACATGCAACGCACTCGAGCGGCTTGTGCGCGCACTAGGGCTGCCGGGCCGCCTGAGCGACGTCGGCATCGAAGAGGGCGCACTGCTGTCGCTCGCGGAGGCCGCGCTCGCTAACCCGTGCATGATGACGAACCCGAAGCGGATCGACAGCGCGGGCCAGATCCTGTCGGTCCTCCGCTCCGCCTACTAAACATCCGATCCGCGACGATCATGGGGAGCGGTCGAGATTCATCTCGACCGCCGCGCTCTTTGCATCGTGCGAAAAGGGAGCGGTCGACCTTTACGGTCGACCGCCGCGGCCTCACAATGCAAGCTCGTCCCCGGTCGAGCTAAAGCTCGACCGCTACATAGCTATTGCGCACGCCCGTCTCCGGTCGAGCTAAAGCTCGACCGCTCCCAGTTCAGAACTGCAGAAACGGATTCGTTTTGCGCTCCGTGCCGATCGTCGTGCGTGGGCCGTGCCCGGGAATGACGATCGTCTCGTCAGGAAGCGTCAAGAGTTTCGACTTGATCGAAGCGATGATCTCGTCGAACGATCCACCCCAAAGGTCCGTCCGCCCGATGCTTCCGGCGAAGAGCGTGTCGCCCGAAAGCACGATCGGCGTGCTCTCCGGCAGCACGAGCGAGACGCTGCCCGGCGAATGACCGGGAGTGTGGCGCACGTCGAAGGTGACGGCGCCGAGCGAGAGGCCGGCTTTTGCGTCGAGCGTTCCGTCGAGCTTCGTCATCGAGGGGGGCTCGATGCCAAGCCACCGCGCCTGCATCGCAAGGTCGTCGTAGAGCGGCGCGTCGGCCTCGTGGAGAAGCGCTTTCGCGCCGGTCAACCGCTTGAGGTCGCCGAAGCCGCCGACATGGTCGATGTGCGCGTGCGTGGCGATGATCGCCGACACCGTGTACCCGCGCAGCTCGAGCACGTCGGTGACGCGTTCGATCTCATCGCCGGGGTCGACGACGACTGCGGTCTTCGTCACGTCGTCGCCGATGATCACGCAGTTGCACTGCAGCGGTCCGACCGGCAACGTCTCGATGACGAGCTTTGCGGGCATGGCGCGCGGTGTTCTCTGGGCTCGCGAAAGGTCCCCGCACGCGTGCGCGAAAGTCGGACGTCGACATGACCCCGACGACAAGCACGAATGACGGGCGCGATGCACAGACGCGCTCGCTCGACGAGCAGATCCTGCGGTTCATCGCATCGCAGCTACCGTCGGATGCTGAGTTCGACCGGCTCGCGCTAGCGTGCTTCGCTTATCAGTACGAGCGCTGCGAACCATATCGCCGGCTTTGCGATCGCATCGGTCGATCACCGCGCGATGTGTCGACGTGGCTCGACGTACCCGCCGTCCAAAGCACGTCATTCGCGATCGCGCGGCTCGCGTGCTTCCCGCGCGAACGCACGGCCGTCGAGTTCCATTCGAGCGGCACGACGACGTCCGGCGAGCGAGCATCGACCCTCGAGCTCGATTCACCCGCGCTCTACGAGGCCTCACTGCTCGCGCATTTCCAGCACCGCATACTACCCGATTTTCCGAAGATGCGGATCCTCGCGCTCGTGCCCTCACGAGCGGACGCGCCTAACTCTTCGCTGTCGTACATGGCGGCGCACCTCATCGATTCGATAGGGGCTGCCGGCAGCGGCTTCTTCATGGTTGACGGGCAGCTCGCGTTCGAAGAGTTGCGCGATGCGCTCGCTCGGACCGAACCGGCGATCATCTTCGGCACCGCATTCGCCTTCGTCCACTTCTTCGACCGCTGTCGAGCTAATGCTCTGACCTTTCGTCTGCCGCCGGGTAGCCGCGTCGTCGAAACGGGAGGCTTCAAAGGACGGTCGCGCGAGGTACCGCGCGCAGAGCTGTACGCGGCGTTCACCGAAACGCTCGGCGTGCCGCGCGACATGTGCGCGTCGGAGTACGGCATGTGCGAGCTCGGCAGCCAGTGGTACGATACGACGATCCAGGATGGGCGCTATGATGTCAAGGTCGGGCCGCACTGGGCCAAGGCGATCGTCGTCGATCCGGTGACCGCACAGCCGGTCGAGCCCGGAGCCGACGGGCTCATCCGCATCTTCGATTTGAGCAATCGCGGCTCGGTGTGCGCGCTTGTCACGGGCGATCTCGGCGTCGAGCGCGACCGCGGCTTCCTCCTTCTCGGGCGATCCGTGGGCGCGCCGCCGAAAGGATGCAGCATCGAAGCGGACGAGCTGTTGACGCGCGGCCGTGGTTGATACCTCGGTTCGCGCAGAGCTCATCGCGCGCGGAGCCGCGCAGTGGCGCGATCCGCGATCCGACGTCCGCGAAAAAGCTCGCCTGGCCCTGCGCGATTCGGAGTGGTCGCCGGCCGTCGTAGAATCGGCGCTCGACGACGTGCTATTCGACCTCGACGAGGAACGCGCGCGCAAGCTCGCTATGGAGCGGCCGAACGAAGACGAGCGACCAGTGCTCGTCATCCTGCCCGGCAACATCATCGGTCCGGCGATCGCGTCGGCGTACTGCGCCGCA
The DNA here is from genome assembly GCA_025450855.1 of Vulcanimicrobiia bacterium. GTDB lineage: Bacteria > Vulcanimicrobiota > Vulcanimicrobiia > Eremiobacterales > Eremiobacteraceae > JANWLL01. The sequence goes on along the minus strand of JANWLL010000002.1, from coordinate 16,099 downwards.
GCAGCGGGCGCGCACGTCATCCTCAAGTCGCCGGGGAACGAACGGGCGATCGCGCCGATCCTGGCCGAGCAATTCGAGGCGCTCGGCAAGCCGCTCGGCGGCACGATCGACGCGAGATATTGGAAGGGCGGCGATTTCGAGATCGAACCCACCCTTTTCGCATCGGTCAGAAAGATCGTCGCTTTCGGTTCGGACGAGGCGCTCGGAGAGATCACCCGAAGCGCGCCGGTCCCCCTGCGCGGCTACGGCACCTCATACTCCGTTGGGTTCGTCACCGCTGACGCGGATCTAGCGAACACCGCTGTAGGCGCAGCGCGCGACGTTGCGATGTTCGACCAGCGCGGCTGCATGTCACCGCAGACGATCTACGTCGAAGGCGATGAAGGACGCTCGCTGCTCTTCGCGCGCGCGCTCGAGGCCGAGCTGCGAAAAGTCCAAGAGACGTTGCCTCGAGGGCGGATGGCCGAAGACGAAGCCGTAGCGATCGCGATGGCCATCCGCAAGCTGTCGGTGAGCGCGTTCCCACCGAAGACGCACGGGCTCGACACGATGATGGTAGGTCCGGAAACCCGAGGAGCGCCGGGCTTTGTCGTCGTCGTGGAACCCGACGGCGAGCCGACAACCGAAGGGTTCGCGCGCATCGTCTCCATCAAGCCGTGCGACAACGTCGACGCTCTCGTGGGCGTTGCGATGACAGCTGCGACGAAGTTCGAATCGCTCGGGCTGAGCGGCGAGATCACGACCGCTCAGCGCGAGCGCCTCATGGCAACCGGCTTCCTTCGAGTCTGTCAGCTCGGCGAGATGCAGCGTCCGCCGTTCGGCTACCGCCCGACCGTCGAGGATTTCGGATGACCGGCCGCGATCTCGCGAAGATCGTCGTGACGCCTCCCGGCCCGAAGAGCCGTGCGCTGACGCGCGATCTGCAAACGGTCGAAAGCCGGAACATCACGTTCGTGTCGGACGATTTCCCGGTTTTCTTCGAATCCGGCGCGGGCGCGAATCTCCAGGATGCCGACGGCAACGTCTACGTCGATCTGTCGGGCGCGTTCGCCGTCGCCGCGGCCGGGCACAGCGATCCGGATATCGCACGAGCCGTCCGCGATCAAGCGAAGCGGCTCATGCACGGCATGGGCGACGTGCATCCGAACAGCCTCAAGGTCGAGCTTGCGAGACGGCTCTGCGAGCTCACGCCTGGCGACGGTCCGAAGCGCGTCATCTTCTCGTCGTCGGGCGCCGAAGCGATCGAATCGGCGATCAAGACGGCCGCAGTCGCCAGCGGCAAGCCGGGCATCCTTTGCTTCACCGGCGCATACCATGGCCTGACCTACGGCGCGCTCGAAGTGACCGACCGGAGCATCTTCCGCGCGCCGTTCGTCCGACAGCTCGGCGGCTTCTCGACGCGCGTACCGTATGCGTACTGCCATCGCTGCCCGATCGGCCTCCACTATCCCGGATGTTCCATAGAATGCCTGCGGCTGGTCGAGCACGCGCTCGACGGGCCCGACGGCGCCGATATCGGCGCGATCATCGTCGAGCCGATCCAAGCGCGCGGCGGCGACGTCGTCCCTCCGGACGAGTGGCTGCGAGGCCTGCGAGGGCTCTGCGATCGGCGCGGCTTGCTCTTGATCGCCGACGAGATCTACGCCGGCTTCGGTCGAACCGGGAAGTGGTTCGCCTGCGACCACGCAGCCGTCGTCCCCGACCTCATCTGCGTCGGTAAGGGGATGTCGTCCGGATTTCCTATCTCGGCGTGCGTCGGCCGCGCCGACGTCATGGATCGTTGGCCGCCGTCGTCCGGCGAGGCCATCCACACGTCGACGTTCCTCGGCAACCCGATGGGCTGCGCAGCGGCGCTCGCTTCGATCGGCCAGCTGCACGACAAGCGGCTCGTCGAGCGCGCAGCGACGCTCGGCGCAGGATTGGCAGAGCGGCTCGAAGCGCTTCGCGCGAGATCGGGCGGCCGCATCGCCGATGTCCGCGGTCGCGGCCTCATGTGGGGCCTCGAGTGCGTCGACGGAAAGGGCGAGCCCGACGGAGCGCTTGCCGGCGCGATCGTCGTCGGCGTGCTGAGACGCGGCGTCGTGATGCTCTCGTCAGGTCCCGCGGGTAACGTGCTCCAGCTCGCTCCGCCGCTCGTCATCAGCGACGAGCAGTTGCGCTTCGGGGTCGACGAAATCGAGTCGGCGCTCGTTCAAACGCGCTGACCGGTCTTATCCACAATTTAATTTCAAAACGAACAGAGATTCGTCTTGCGTCTAGACAGCGCGGCAAGTATACTGCGGATACACCGACCGCGGTGCCGAGAAATAAAGCAACAACGGATGCTACGTTTGCAAGCGTAGGGAGCAGAGTTTCTCGGGGATGGTACCCCGCCGTTGGGGATCCGGCTTCCAGCCGGATGATGGACCCGGGGATCGCGTCCCGGTAAAGTCTACGCAGACGGATCAGAGTTCCGGAGACTCTAAGATCCCGAGCGCGACGATAGCGCCATCGACCAAACAGGAAAGGACCGGGCAGCAATGCCCGGTCCTTTAAATTTGCTGTGCGTGAGCGCACAAGCGCGCTCGATTGCTCGTGCGACGAGGTAGGGCATGGCTCGCGCCTCCGGAAAAGTTCTACCGTAATGCCCGTCGACGCGACCCTAGACTCCGCTACGGTACAATCCACCCCACCTCTTCGCTCCAGATTCGGCGCCCTCGCATACCGCGAATTCCGGCTGCTCTGGTCGGGCCTTGTCATTTCGAACACCGGCTCGTGGATGCAATACTTGGCACAAGGCTGGCTTGTCGTCGAGCTGGCATCGAGCGCCAGCCAAGGTGCTTTGTATCTCGGCCTCGTCGGTCTCGTCCGGGCCGTCCCAGTGCTCCTCTTGTCCGGTGTCGCGGGCACGCTGGCCGATCGCATGGACCGCCGGCGCATCCTCGTCGTCGCTCAATGCGTGATGGGAGGCAGCGCGCTCGTGCTCGGCCTGCTCACGCAGTTCGGCGTCGTTCGCATCTGGGAGGTCATGATCGTCGCGGCGTTCTCGTCGGCCGGCGCGGCGTTCGACGCGCCGACCCGTCAGTCGCTCGTTCCGCTCATCGTTCACAAACGCGACCTGATGAACGCGATCGGCCTCAACTCCGCCGCATTCAACGGGCCGGCGATCATCGGCCCGGCGCTCGCCGGCGTCCTCGTCGCATCGATCGGCGTCGTGCCGTGCTTCTATATCAATGCGGCGTCGTACGTCGCGGTGCTTATCGCCGTCGCGATGATGTCTCCGAAGCCGCCCATCGAAGGGGTGCATCGGCCTGGGATCTGGCACGAGATGCTCGCCGGCATCAGGTACATGCGAAGCAGCACGCCGCTCATGGGCATCATGGTCCTTTCGACGATCGTCGCGATCGTCGCGCGCCCGTACATCCAGCTGCTGCCGGCGTTCGCCAAGGGCGTCATCGGCGGAGGCCCGGGCACGCTTGGCATTCTCGGAAGCGCGGCGGGTGCCGGTGCGTTGATGGGATCGATCATCACTGCCTTCATCGGGTTGAAGCGCCACCGCGGACGAGTTCTCATCGGCGCCGCGTTTGGGGGCGGACTCGCGCTCGCGCTGTTCGCGAGCACACGCACCGAGCTGGCCGCGTCGATCGCGCTCATATTGCTCGGTTCGACGATCATGCTCTTCATGGGGATGGCGAACACGCTGCTCCAGACGTACACGCGCATCGACATGCGCGGACGCGTCATGGCGCTCTACACGATGACGTTCCTCGGTCTCATGCCGCTCGGCACGTGGGTGCTCGGTTCGGTCGCAAGCGTCTCATCGCTCCCGGTCGCGTTCACGTTCGCCGGCGCGGGGATCGTCGTCGTTGCGCTCGTGTGGGGCTATCGAGCCGTCGAGCTGCGGGCTCTCGACTAGCCGAGCTTCGCTCGGCCTACTACATGATCTAGCGGAAAGGCCGCGGCGGTCGAGATGAATCTCGACCGCTCCCAAGCGTGCGTGCGGGCGGGTCGTCAGCCGTTCGTGTCTTCGATGCCGATGATCTGGAAGCCGCTGCCGAGCGTGTCGACCACATAGATGTTCACATTCGGCTTGCCGAGGGGATCCGGCAGGACGTCGCCGGTGTTCGCGCCGTCGAGTGCGGACGCGGGAATCGGCGTCGCGTTCGCCTTGAATGAATAGCCGCCGGAAGGAATGAGGCTGAAGGGTCCGCGCACCGTTCCGGGGCTCGCGGCGTTTCCCATCGGCTGGTCGGTCGGGCACCCGTCGCAGTTCACTGCGAATTGCACCGAACCCGCGGCGGGCGAAGCGTTGTGAAAATCAGCCATCACGTCACCCGGCTGCGCCTGGAAAAGGCCGTCCTTGAACGTATAACCCTGGAAGAACGGGGCGTTCGGCGGCGGCAGAATCGCTTGACCCGCGAGCACGAACGAATACTTGCTGTTCGCCGACGTGGCGATCGGCAGACCGTAGACTTCGGTGCCCTCGGGACCGCCCGGTACCGTCGGCGACGCGAAGATCTGGACCAACACCTGACCGGACACGACCGAGGCGTACGGCAAGATAGCCGCCGAGCCGGTAAGTCCCCCTTGCGAGTACGGAACGAAAGGCGCAACGAGCTTTCCGTCGAGGAAGACGTCGACACACGTCGTCGTGACGGTCAAGACGACGCAGGGCGAACCGGCGTTGGGTGATCCATTGACGACCCGCACGAGCGCGTTGTTCGTGGAGAAGCCTTGGCCGTTCGGACCGTTCGGCGGCATCGGCAGATCGCTGCCGGTGCAAGACGAGAGGACGAATGCGGTGAGCGCCGCGACGGCGGCGGCTGCGAAGCGTCGATGCCTCAAGCTCATCGAAAACCTTTCGTAGACGTTCGAACGCGACGAGGGCCGTCTCCACGTGGCGGCCGCACTTGGGTTCGCCCGTAACCAGGCCTTTCCCGTCCGTCGCGCCGGCCCTTAAGCCGGCTGGAACGACTCCAACTGCGCCTTCACCGACCCTAAGAACCTGGACGCAGCCGCCCCATCGAGCACGCGATGATCGATGCACATGCACAGGTTCATGATCGAGCGGATCGCGATGGCGTCGTTGACGACCCACGGCCGCTTGACCACCGCTTCCATCGTGATGATCGCGGCCTGCGGCGGGTTGATGATCGGCACCGATGCGACGTTGCCGAGCGCACCGGTGTTGTCGACCGTGATCGTTCCATCGGTGAGGTCGGCCATCGTCAGCCGGCGCTTGCGCGCTTTGTCGACGATCTCGTTGATCGCTTGCGCGAGGCCGGCGAGGCTGAAGCGATCCGCATCGCGCACGACCGGTACGACCAAGCCGTCTTCGACGTCGATCGCGATGCCGACGTTGATATGCTTGCGCATGATGATGTGGTCGCCCGCCCACGTGCTGTTGACCGCAGGCACGTCTCGAAGCGCGCGGCACACGGCCGAGACGACGATGGGCAAGTACGTCAGATTGACGCCCTCGCGCGCTTTGAACGCCGCCTTCTCCTTGTCGCGCCAGCGCGAGAGGTCGGTGACGTCCGCTTCCATCATGCACCACGCGTGCGGGATAGTCGACGTCGAGAGGACCATGCGTTCGGCGATCGTCTTGCGCATCTGCGAGAGGCGGATGACCGTGTCTTCGTCACCCGCTGGCGCGATGGGCACCGGCGACGGCGGCGGGGTCGCCGTTGGAATGCGCGGCGCGGCCACCGCAGCGCTCGCGACTTGCGCCGCGGGTGAATAGCGGTCTGCGGCAGCGGCGCCGGAGCCGACATGCGTCGTGACGTCGTGCGCGGTCACGCGGCCGCCGCGACCGGTACCCGAGATCGAGCCGAGATCGACCCGATGCTCGCGCGCGAGCTTTCGCACCGCAGGCGAGTAGCGGACGCCGTTGCCGCCGGTCGAGACCGTACTCGGTGATGACGCGCCGACGCTTGCGTGACTTGCACCGCTCGGAACCGCTGCAGCCACGGGCGCCGACTGCGCACGACCGCCGGCCGCTTCGCCGATCTCGCATATCGCCACGCCCACCGGCACGGTCGTGCCTTCCTGTGCGAGTATCGACGTCAGCGTGCCGGCGAAAGGCGACGGGATCTCGGACGCGACCTTATCGGTCTCGACCTCGAGCAACGGCTCGTACTTCTCGACCTGATCGCCGACTTTCTTGAGCCAGCGCCCGACCGTCCCTTCGGTGACGGTCTCGCCGAGCTGCGGCATGATGACTTGTGCCACGATCCGACCTGCCTTTAGAAGCGCGCGAGTTCGCGCATCGCGTCGGCGATCCGCTCGGGCGACGGCATGAACGCTTCTTCGTATTCTTTGGCGTAACCCATCGCCGGAACGTCGGGCCCGCATAAGCGCTTGATGGGCGCGTCGAGTTCGAAGAGGGCTTCCTCGGCGATCGCCGCCGATATCTCAGCCCCGACGCCGCCGAACTTGTTGTCTTCGTGCACGATGAGGACGCGCCGCGTCTTCGTCGCCGACTTGATGATCGTCTCGCGATCCATCGGACGGATCGAGCGAAGATCGACGACCTCGGCGTCGATGCCCTCGGCCGCGACCTTCTCCGCCGCCTCGACGGCGAAGTGGCGCATGAGGCCGTACGTGATGACGCTCAAGTCTTTGCCGGCACGCGCGATATCCGCCTTGCCGATCGGCACGGTATGGCGGCCTTCCGGAACTTCGCCTTTGATGAGCCGGTATGTGCGCTTGTGCTCGAGGAAGAGCACCGGATCTTCGTCCGCGATCGCGCTTGTCAGCAAGCCCTTCGCATCCGCGGGCGTCGACGGCGCCAAGACCTTGAGGCCCGGCACGTGGTAGAAAAGCGCTTCGATGCTCACGGAGTGCGACAGTGCGCCGCGCACGCCGCCGCCGTACGGCGTGCGGATGACGAGCGGACACGTGTTCCCGCCCGCGCTGCGGTAGCGCGTCTTCGCCGCTTCGCCCACGATCTGGTTGAACGCCGGATAGATGAAGTCGGCGAACTGGATCTCCGCGATCGGCCGCAACCCCGCCATCGCAGCGCCGATCGCGACGCCGATGATCGACGCCTCGGCGAGCGGCGTGTCGATGATGCGCTCGCGTCCGAACTCTTCTTGGAATCCGGCGGTGATGAGGAAGACGTTGCCGCGCGCACCGACGTCTTCACCCATGATGAAGACACGCTCGTCCGACGCCATCGCGTCGTGGAGCGTCTCGCGTACCGCCTCGAGCAGGTTCTTCGTCGCCATGATCGTCCTTCGCGGTGCCTGGTGCGATGCGCCTAAGAAAGCGGGCCGGAATGATAGACGTGCGTGTTGAGATCGGCTTCGCTCGGCGGCTCCTGCGCTTCGGCCCAATCAGTCGCGTCGTTGACCTCGCGCAGCGCTTTCGACTTGAGCTGGGCGATCGTATCGTCGTCGATCATGCCGCGCTCCTTCAGCCAGTTCTCGAAGCGCGGGATGGGGTCGCGCGTCTTCACCGATTCGATCTCGTCTTGCGTCCGGTACGTGAGCTGGTTATCGTCGCTCGTGTGCGACATCGCGCGATAGCACTTCGCTTCGACGAGCGTCGGCCCGCCGCCGGACCGAGCCCGCTCGACCGCGTCGTGGACCGTCTCGTACGACTGCACCGGATCGGTGCCGTCGCAGATGACGCCGGGGAAGCCGTAACCGGCCGCGCGATCGGCGACGTTCTTCACGCCCATCTGCAACGACTGGTGGACGGAGATCGCGTACTCGTTGTTCTGGCAGAGGAACACGATCGGCACCTTGTGGATGCCGGCGAAGTTGAGCGCTTCGTGCCACTCGCCTTCGCTGGTCGAACCTTCTCCGAACGACGTGAGGACGACGGCGTTCTGCTTGCGCATCTTCGCCGCTAGTGCGATGCCGACGGCGTGCGTGACGTGCGCCGCGATGATGCTCGAGATGCTCGCGATCTGGCGATCCGGAACGCTATAATGGTTCGGGAACTGACGCCCGCTCGAGAAGATGTCGCCTTTGCGCGCGAACAAGCACATGAGCTGCTCGCGCGGCGTCACGCCGAACGAGAGGGCCATGCAGGTATCGCGATAGTAGGGGACGAGCCAATCGACGCCACGCCGAAGCGCGAACGCGGCGCCGACTTGGATCGCTTCGTGTCCCTGGCAGGTCGCTGCGAACGGGATCTTGCCTTGGCGGTTGAGGGCGAACCCGCGGTCGTCGCACGTGCGGGTGAGCACCATATAGTAGTACATCTCGAGCAACCGCTCCGGAGTGAGCCCCTCCGGCAGCGATGCCCTTACTTTTGGCTCGCTTTTCATGCGCTGCCCGTTCGAACGGCCTCCTCTGATTTCATCCTTTTGCGCGCGACGCCGGACTCGATCGCCGCGCTGCTGACCGCGCGGCTGACCGCTTCCACGACGCGTTTGTCGAAGACGCTTGGGATCACGTAGTCGGCTAGTACCTCGTCGTCGCCGATGACGCCGGCGATCGCGTGCGCGGCGGCGAGAAGCATCGGCTCGTTGATGCGGCTCGCGCGCACGTCGAGTGCGCCGCGAAAGATACCCGGGAACGCGAGCACGTTGTTCACCTGATTCGGATAGTCCGAACGGCCGGTCGCGATCACCGCGACGTACGGCTCCGCCAGATCGGGCGAGATCTCCGGAACCGGATTCGCCATCGCGAAGACGATCGCGTCCTTCGCCATCGATTTCACCGCGTCGAGCGACAGCGCGTCCGGCCCGCTCAACCCGATGAAGACGTCGGCGTCTTTGACGACGCCCTCGAGGCTGCCCGAGCGCGCATCCTTGTTGCCGTTGTCGGCGATCCACTGCTTCATCGGGTTGTCGTACGTCGCGCCTCGGACGTATGCACCTTCGAGTCCGACGCCGATGACGTCGCCCGCACCGGCCGAGAGCAACAGTCGTGCGCACGAACCGCCGGCCGCACCGATGCCGAGGATGACGATGCGGACGTCTTCGAGCTTCTTGCCGACGACCTTGAGCGCGTTGACAAGCGCGGCGAGGATGACGACCGCGGTGCCGTGTTGATCGTCGTGCATGACCGGGATGTCGAGCCGCTCGATGAGCCGGCGTTCGACTTCGAAGCAGCGCGGCGACGAGATGTCTTCGAGATTGATGCCGCCGAAGCCGGGTGCGATGTGTACGACGGTTTCGACGATCGCGTCGACGTCTTTCGTATCGAGGCAGATCGGGAACGCGTCGACGCGCCCGAACTCCTTGAACAGCATCGCCTTGCCTTCCATCACCGGCAGCGCGGCGAACGGACCGATGTCCCCGAGCCCGAGGACGGCGGTGCCGTCGGTGACGACGGCGACCATGTTCGCCTTCGCGGTGAGCGTGTACGCTTTCGACGGGTCGTCGGCGATCGCGAGGCACACGCGCGCGACGCCCGGCGTGTAGACGCGCGACAGCGCATCGCGGTTGTTGAGCGGGATGCGGCCGACCACTTCGATCTTGCCGCCGAGATGCGCGAGGAAGGTCCGGTCGCTGATGTCGACGACATGCGTGCCTTCGATCTCCGAGATCGCATCGACGACGCGCTTCAGGTGGTCTTCATCACTGACCTCGATCGTGATGTCGCGGACCGCGGAGTGGCGCGTCGCCTGGCTGACGTCGACAGCGCCGATGCGTCCGCCGACGCGCGCGATCGCATCCGCGATCTTCGCGAACGTGCCGATCTGCCGCGATTGTTCGACGCGGACCACGGCTGTAAACCCGATCTTCATGTCGTGATTGGTCACGCTGCGCAGGCCTCCGGCCGCCACGCTTCGACCCGCGGGGGGCCGCACCCACCGGCCCGTCGAAGGTTTTTGCCGCGCTCGCCGCATCGCGAGCACCGTCCCCTGCGCGCAGGCCCGACCGGAGATCACTCACCCGTGCGTCGATTCATCGCCGTCACTCTCGCCGCAACGATTCTCATGGCTCCGCTCGGCGGGTGCTCCCAGCCCATCGATACCGGCAGCTCGGTGCCGGCACAGTCGCAGCCGTTCGTCGCGCTTCTCGCGCTCATCGGGCTCGGCATCGGGCTCACCGCGCTGCATCACCACAACGAAGCGCACTCCGGCTCCGGCGGCACGGGCGGCAATCCGATCGGCGCGCAGTTCAGTGTCGGACCGTTCATCAGCGGTTACAAACCCGTCGATCTCGTCGTCGATCCGGTCAACGTCTCGCTTGGTGCGCTCGAATCGCCGCTCGGCGGCGGGGGAACGGGCAAGTTCACCGAGATCCAAGATATCAGTAACGCGGCGCAGCCGTTCGGAACGTATACGCTTCCTGCGAACTACTCGCCGGTCGCGGTCGCGATGGACGTCAACGGGCTCACATGGTTCGTCGACGCCACCGGCAAGGTGCAGGGCTGCGCCGCGATGACCCTAGGAGAATCGGGGACCTGCATCTCGCAAGGAACTTTCACCGACGGCTTAGGCGCCGGCTCGCGCTCGATCGTCGTCGACGTCGGGTTCATCTTCGTCATAATGGACGCGGGCGGCGGGAAAGTGAAGTGGTGGGCACTGCAAGCGACGCCACCCGGGACCGGCACCGGTACGTACACATCGACGTCGACGTCGCCGGTCTACGCCGCGAATGCGGTCGAGCTGACGACGACGCCGCCGAGCGGCTTCACGGTCTACCATCAAGACGGCTCATCGGATTTCATCACCTTCGCCTTGAGCGGCTCGACGTTGTCGCTCACGCAACAAGCGAACTTCCTCTACACGCCCGCTTCGCTCGTCGGATTGAGCAACATCGGCGGTGAGGTGTCGGGCAAGGACGCGGTCTTCGGTTTCACCGGCGCACCGGCGGGATCGTATTCGATGACGAAATACGAAACGGCGACCGCGAACGGCATCGGCCAAGCGACCGCGACGTCGGAGCTCATCGACTTCAACGGTCAGGTGGGCAACCCGAGCGCCGCCCCCTTCACCGCGCCGCTCAGCGCCGTTCACTTGGATGCCGGTGAGAACTCGATCTGGGCGATCGACGCCGCCGGCCGCATCGTCAACTTCGCCCCCTTCTGACCGCCGCGGCCTGATCTAATAGAAATGTAGTAGGCCGAGCGAAGCTCGGCGTCGCGAGCTCGTCTACCCTACGCCGCTTTTGCTTGCGAGCCGAAGCCTTGGCGTTGCTGCGCGCCCCACTGTTTCTGGCCGCGGATCCAGTCGATCGTGCCCCGCAGGCGCCACCAGAGCGTCAACTGCCGGTAGCCGAAGTTCTCGAGGACCGCGTAGAGGTTGAGCGTCAGCAGCTCTTTCCAGCGCGGATAGCGATGGAACGACGCCTCTTCCAAGAGCACGGAGCTCACCGACAAGATGATGCCGAACACGACCGCGCACATCGTATAAAGGAAGGCGTTGAGCGGCGCGAGCAGACCGAGGAGCGCGGCGAGCGGCAGTATGATGTAGCCTGAAAGCTCGACGATCGGACCGATCGCCTCGATGAACAAGAAATACGGCATGCCGAACCAGCCGACGCGGCCGTACGTACGGTTGAAGAACAGGTCCTTGTGCTTGAGAAGCACCTCGAACATGCCGCGATGCCAACGATTGCGTTGGCGGCCCAGCGTCTGCCACGTCGCCGGCACTTCCGTCCAACAGACGGTCTGCGGCACGAAGAGCACCTCGTACTCGCGCTTCTGCTCTTTCAAATAGCGGACGATCTTGACGACGAGCTCCTTGTCCTCGCCGACCGTGTCGGTCGAGTAGCCGCCGACGATCTTCGCCGTCGCCTTGTGGAAGAGGCCGAACGCGCCCGACACGATGAGCATGACGTTCAGGGCCGACTGCGCCGTTCGCCCGCATAAGAACGCGCGCATGTACTCGACGATCTGGAAGATCTCGATCGGCCTGCGCGGCAAGCCGACCGCTTCGACGCGGCCTTTGATGACGCGGCAGCCGTTCGCGGCGCGGATGATGCCGCCGGTGACCGGCACGAATTTCGTGCGGTCGAGCATCGGCTTGACGACGTGGAGCAGCGCGTCTTCTTCGAGCAGCGCGTCGGCATCGACCGTGCAGAACAGCGGATAGCGCGAAGCGTTTATGCCGGCGTTCAAAGCGTCGGCCTTCCCGCCGTTCTCCTTGTCGACGACGATCAGCTTCGGATAGCGCGGCGACGCGTACAGCCCGCGGACGGACTTGCTCTTCACCGAGTTCTCGAACGTGAACTCGAGACGCTCCATGCCGAACGCCTCGATGAGATACTGCAGCGTCTGATCCTTCGAGCCGTCGTTGATGACGACGACTTCGTGCTTGCTGTACTTGAGGCGCAGCAGCGACCGCACCGACTCGACGATCGTCGCACCTTCGTTGTACGCGGGGCAGAGGATCGAGATCGGCGGCACGAGTCGCGAGCGGAAGATCTGCTCGAGCCGCTCCTTGTCGCGCGAGCGCAGGTACGTCCGCACTTCCGCCAGCGCCATGAGCGTGAAGACGAGGTATACCGAATCGACGAAGATGACGTAGAAGAACACGACGTCGTTGAACGCGAGGATTATCTTGCGCAGCAGGAGATGGATCGGCGCTTCGTCCGCGACGAGCAGCGGGACCAAAGCGAACAGGGCGGCCATCATCGTGCGATCGCCGTCTTGCGGGATTTCGCAGCCGACGCGATGAGATGGAGCTGCAGCGCCGACACCGACGCGCGGCGCGCCGGCGAATCGGGCGCCTCGATCATCGCCCGCGCGAGCAAACGACGTCCGTCTTCACCCACCTTCACGAGCGCTTCGGCGGCATGCTGGCGCACCCACCACACGCCGTCGTGAAGCCCTTGTTCGAGCGTGCCGAGGTAGCGCGCGCGCTGCGAACGCTCGCGCGGGGCTCCGAGCGCCTCGAGCGCCTTCATGACGCGCACGCGGACGAACCACGCGGGATCGGCCGCCGCCTTCATCACGGCTTCTGTCGCTTCGAGCGCGCCCGCTCGTCCGAGCGCCTCGGCGGCACGCGCCCGGACCTCGGGAGACGCATGCGTCAGCGCGCGGACCGCAGGATCGAAATCGGACATCCAGCCGATGTCGGCGAGTATGTCGAGCGCGAGCGCCGACATGCGAACGTCGTCATCGTCGACTGCGGCGGTGAGCGCGGGAACCGCCATCATGCCCATGCGAGCGAGGACTTCCGCGACGCGGACCTGTTGGAAACGCGTCGGATCGCGCAGCGCCTTGAGCAGATGCGCGACGGCGGGCTCGGCGCCGACGACGCCGAGCGCTTCGGCCGCCGTGATGCGGACTTTTCCGTCCGGATCGTCGTTGAAGATCTCGATGAGCGCCGGTATCGCGATTCGCGAATGCATGCCGCCGAGCATCATGCATGCCTTCAGACGCGTCTCGCCGAGCCGCGAACGCAGCTGGCGCATCGATGCCGCCACGTAGCCTGCGGACTCGAGGATCGTCACGAGCCGGCCGCGCAAGTCACCGCTGATGAAGCTGAGGTGGTCGACGAGGAACTCTCGCACCGCATCGCCGACCGGCCCGCCCGGCTTCGGCACGGTGTAGATCTGCTCGCCGTCGATGAGCACCGAGCGATCTTGAATCGAGAAGGCGCGTTCGGTGTCGAGGATCTTGCCGAGCACGCCGGTCATCGACTCGCGCACGTGGACGTGCACCGCCGCTCGCCACTCGCGATACATGCGCATGGTCATGATGAACAAGACGAGCGACGCGAGCGCGATGCCAAGCGACGACAGCACGAGTTCGAGCGTGACGAGTTCGAGCGACATCCTATAGGGATATCGGCCGGGGAGGCCTATTGGCGCTTGGCGAGGACCGCGCGAACGCGCACTTGGAGCTCGCGTGGCGAGAACGGCTTCACCATGTAGTCGACGGCGCCCGAATCGAACCCCTCGAGAACGTCGTGTTCCTGGCCGCGGGATGTGAGGAACATCACAGGCACCTCACGCGTCGCCGGATCGCTCTTGAGCGCACGCGCGACTTCCCAGCCATCCATCCGAGGCATCAGCACGTCGAGGATGACGAGATCCGGCTTCGACTCGCGGACGCGCTCGAGCGCTTCCTCTCCGTCGGACGCGACCGTGACGTCGCAGCCCGCGTTGGTCACGGTCATCTCGACGAGACGGCGGATGTCGGGATCGTCATCGGCGATGACGACCCGCGGTCTGCTCTCTTTTTCGTCCATCTGCATCTAGGATCGCGCGTTCGGCGTGAGGATGCCGCGCACCCGGTCTGCGAGTACGACGGGATCGAACGGCTTGTCCAAGTAGCCGGCGGCGCCGGCTGCAAGACCCGCTGCGCGATCGCTGTCCGTGCACTTCGCCGACAAGAAGATGATCGGGATCTCGGCAGTCTGGGGCGTTGCCTTCAACCGCTTGCAAACGTCGAGTCCGTCGACGCCCGCGAGCATCCGGTCGAGCATGATGACGTCCGGACGGCGCCGTGCGATCGCCGCGTCGACGCCGTCGGCACCGTCGCACGTCACGACCTCCCAGTGGCCGATGAGCTTGAGCGCGAGCCCGATGATGCGCGCGATATCGGCCTCGTCCTCGACGACGAGCACGGTGCGGACGTCCACCGCATCCACGCCGTCAGCGTCTCTTCGCGCCGGCTTTGCGGCCGTTTTTCGACGCGGTCGTCCGCCCGCTCGCTTCCAGCCGGTCGATGCGTTCGCCGAGCGCGCGGTTCTGAGCACGCAGTTCGACGACCTCATCGCGCAGCTTCACGAGCTCCGCGGGCCGCTCGGCGTGCTCGCGGATGGCTCTGATCGCTTCGGCGCAACGGCGCTTGAGCCGTCCGTCGACGTCTTGCGCGGCGATCGCCTCGAGCGCGGGCAACGCCGCGATGTCGTGGAGGGTCTGGAGCGCCATGACCGACGAGATGCGGACGTCGAACGAGCGGTCGTCGAGCAACGAGATGATCGCCTCGCGGACGTCTTTGCGGCCCTCGCCGAGTTTCGCAAGCGCTCCGATCGCCGCGCGGCGTGCGCGCTTGTGACGCCCGTACTTCGTCCAATCAAGACAGATCGGCACGGCGCGTTCGTCGCCCAGCTCGGCGAACCCGGCGAGCGCGCCGCAGCGCACGACCTCGTTCCAAGACTCCCGCGCCATCGATTTCTTGAGCATGTCGAACGCGCTCGCGGCGCGGGTCCGGCCGATCGCAGTCGCGGCCTCGGCCTCGACGAAATAGGACACATCCTTCCGGGCGAGCGGTGCGAGCGATCTCACCGCATCTTCCGAGCGGAAAGCTCCGAGCGCGTGCGCGACCGCCGCTCGCGCCTTCGGGTGCTTCACTTTCGTCGCCGCCGTGAGCGCCGCGAACGCGCGATCGCCGCGTATGCGGCCGAGCGCGCGAGCCGCTTCCGCTTGGACGCCCCAGAACTTGTCGGATCGCAACGAGCCGGCCAAAACTTCGACGCTCGCGGCCGACGTGTCGGTGGCGAGAGCCCGCGCCGCTTCGACGCGAGCGGCGACGAACGGATGTGTCGTCAGTTGGCGCGCGAGCATCTCGAACGGCACGTGCTGCTTCAGCGCTTTCAGGACGTCACCGCGCGGGTCGAAGACGCACGCCACGGGTTTCGCGCGAAGGTTGAAGTGGAAGGTCTGTTCGGTCGAATCGCAGTCGACCGTGAACGACTCGGGCGCACCGCTCGAATGGCCGAACTCGATCGTCATCGGGGTGTCGAAAAGCGGGGTCTGCTCGTCGACCGTCTGCGTCTGCTTCACGGTGACCACTGCCTGCGCGCGCTCGTCATCCCATTCGTACGCGACGTCGAACTCCGGATGGCCCGCGCGGAACACCCACTGATCGAAGAACGGCGCGAAATTGAGGCCGGTGACCTCTTCGATCGCTCGCGCAAGATCGACGGTCTCGACGTTGCGCGTCGCGTTGTCGGCGACGTAGCGCCCCATCGCCTTCCAGAACAGGTCGTCGCCGAGACGGCTGCGCACCATGTGGAGGACGCACGCGCCCTTCTCGTAGAGGTGACGATCGAACAGCTCGACCGGCTCCATGTAGACGTTCGTCACGATCGCGCGCCGGTATTGCTCTGCGTCTTCCCGCTTGTACGTGTCTTGGAGCGCGATGCGGTAGTACTGGAATTCGTCTTCACCGCGATCGAATTCGCGATAGAGCGCCTCGAAATACGTCGCGAAGCCTTCGTTGAGCCACGCGTGCGACCAGTCGCGGCACGTGAGCAGGTC
>JANWLL010000001.1 GCA_025450855.1 Vulcanimicrobiia bacterium | reverse complement strand
GGCGGCATCATGATGAACCACCGAGATAGAGAAGTCGACTCGGCGACCGGACGCGTGCTCGATGATGGCGGCGTCACGTCGGTGGAGATCAATCCGAAGCTCGAGCTTTCGTTTTTCTCTCCGCCCCAATGGCCGCTCACTCCCTTGCAGACGATGCTCGAAAGGATCTACGACGAGCGCGAAGATGGCGGCGCCGTGCTCGCGACGTATCACCAATTCTATCCGCTTGTCGAGCATAGCACGAAGACGGGCGATGCCGTGGATTTCATCGGCTATCAGTGCCTGAAGATGGGGCACGATGACACGACAGTGGCGCTTCTGAGGCAGAACGTCGCGGACGATCCGAAGAGCGCGCGGGCGCATTTCGGGCTCGGGCGCGCGTTGCAGACGTCTGGTGACGTCACCGATGCCGCGATGGAGTATCGTAAGGCGTTGAAGATCGATCCGTCGTTCAGCCGCGCAAAAGCGGCCTTGGAAGCGCTGGCCGAGAGCAGCCACTGACCGCGATATATATGAAGTCAGGGTGGCGAAGCGTCTGTGGAATGGATGCATTGTTCGGCCCTGGAAACGTTTCTATGTGCACCGCGTCGCATTGGGATCATCTCTCGTCGTTCTCACGGCTCTCATGGCCGTCGTTCTTTGCGGCTGCGCGCACGTAAACTCAACCGTCCCGAGCGCCCCACAACTCCAACAGAGCGGCACGTCTGATGCCGGGTGCGGCGCGCGAGTGAACGACACTGCATCGAAACTCGATGCGTGCATCCAACAATCGTCGCTGTGGCAGCGCTTGAGAGAGTTCCAGCGTATCGCCGATGCGAATCCGGATCCGCAGGGGCATGGCAATCGCGACACGGGTACGCCGGGTTACGAAGCGTCGGTGGATCACGTCGCGCGTATCATGCGGAGCGTGGGCTATCATGTCATGATCCAGCCGTACACGTTCCAAGCGAACCAAGTCGTGGGCACGCCGTCGTTCGGAACGGCGAGCGGTGCGTACGCGTTTGAGCGCGACTGGTTCGTCGCGCGGCGATCGGGCAGGGGTACGTTGACCGCACCCGTCCAGCCGCCGAGCGGTCCTCTCGATGGCTGTTCTCCGGCGGACTTCGCTGGTTTTGGCCGCGGGCACATCGCCTTGCTCGCGCGCGGCGCGTGTTCGGTCGACGCGCAAGTCGCGAACGCGCGTGATGCGGGCGCCGGTGCCGTGGTCCTCTATACGACGGAAGGCGCTCCGTTCGAGACCCACCTCGATGATCAGGCCGATATTCCAGTCGTCGGCTTCGCGTCGAGCTCGGTCGGTGAAGAGCTGCTCCAACGATATCGGTCGGGGAACGCGCCGCTCGTCCATATCGAGGTGCGCTTGGAGCGGGTCGGCGGCGTCGACTACAACGTCATCGCGGATTCTCCGTACGGCGACCCTCGTCACGTGTTCGTGGTCGACGCGCACCTCGATTCGATCTACGGCGCCGGTATGCTCGACAATGCCTCAGGCTCCACGTCGATCCTCGAAACCGCGCTGGCGTTGGCGAACACGCCGACGAAAAACCGGCTGCGCTACATCTGGTTCGGAGGCGAAGAGCTCGGCCTGCTCGGCTCGCAATCTTACACGAGCAATCTGACTCCATCCGAGTTGCACCGGATCGTCTTCGACTTTGACGTCGACGTCACAGCGACGCCGAACTATGATATCGAGATCGCCGATCCGGCGAAGGCCGGTAACGTAGGACGTTTCCCGCCCAACGTCGTGCCGGAATCACGGATCGGCAACGACGCGATCAAGGACTACTTCAGCGCCATCGGCGTTGTCGCTCGCCCCGTGTTTTTCGGCAACGACGGTACCGACTCGAACTCGTTCAGCTTGGTAGGCGTGCCGAACACGGGCATACTCACGCGCCAAGACTGTTGCAAAGGCCCGTCGGAAGTGCGCACGTGGGGTGGATTCCTGGGCGACTATGAGGGCATCGTCCCCGGGTTCAACGGCGAATGCGTCGACGTACCCGATCGCTGGTGCGACGATCTGTCCAACAACGATCCATTCGTGCTCGGACTCGTCTCGAAAGCGGTCGCACAGGTCACGCTTCAGCTCGCGAACGACGGATCGCTCGGCAGGTAGAAGCGCTACTCAAAGGACTTCGCCTCGGGCAGATCCCGTCGCACGCGCGTTAGCCGAAGTAAAGAGTGATTGCGGCAGCGTGATTGGGGGAAGAATAGAGACATGAACATCACGCAAAAACTCGCTTGCGCGTTTGCCGCGAGCATCCTCGCAGTCGCCTCAGCTTCGATAGCGCCGTCGCCGGCGCGCGCGCAGGACATCACTATCGTCGTCAACGGCCAGCAGGTGGGTTTCGATCAGCCGCCGATCGAACGATCGGGTCGCGTTTTCGTACCCCTACGTGGTGTGTTTGAACGCCTCGGCGCGAGCGTCGTGTACGACAACGGCGTGATCAACGCGACGGGCAACGGCAGCAGCATCAGCCTCAGGATCGGCTCGAATGTGGCCATCGTGAACGGTAGCCAAGAAATGCTCGACGTCGCGCCGTTTCTCGTAGGGGCGCGCACGCTCGTGCCGCTCCGCTTTGTGTCGCAGGCATTGGGCGCAAACGTCGACTGGAATAACAACACGTCAACCGTCACGATCGCGATGGCCGGTCCGCAACCGACGTCCGCGCCGAACGATAGCGTCAGCATCACGAGCATGCATCCCGCGGAGAATAGCGTCGTGTCGGCTAAGCGGCCAGCTGTGTCGGGCGGCTTCAGCAGCTCGGTGGATCCAAATTCGGTGAGGATCTCGCTCGACGGTCGAGATGTTTCCAGTACGACCTACGTCTCGTCGACCGCCTTCCTTTTCTCACCGCCATACGATCTCGAAGCGAACACGCATACCGTTCACGTGACGGGCAAGGATGCTAACGGCAACGCGTTCGACCGCTCGTGGAGTTTCACGTCGGGGACGAGCAGCGTGCAGAATTACATCACGAACCTGTCGCCGACGAATGGAACGACGGTGGGCGGGTCGTTCACAGTTTCTGGCACGACGTTGCCTAACTCGCGTGTGCACATCGCAGCCGTCAGTACGACGAACATGGGCGGCATTTTTACGGTCAGCACCGGGTCGTACAATGCGGATGTTACGGCGGATTCATACGGACACTTCTCGCAGGCGGTGACGATCGACGCCGTGAGCGGAGGGGACATCGGCGTTCGACTTACGTCTGTAGAACCGTCCGCCAATACGGCTACGACCATTACCCTGCTCTACCACGGATAGGCGCCCTAAGAAAAAGGAAGCGGTGAGTCGGCGGGCGAGACCCGCCTAGAACTCACCGTTCCTTTGCTTGAAGAGAATGCCAGTTTAAGCGGCCCGCTTCGAACCCCCGGATACTGCACGTACGATCAG
Source organism: Vulcanimicrobiia bacterium (assembly GCA_025450855.1). Classification (GTDB taxonomy): domain Bacteria; phylum Vulcanimicrobiota; class Vulcanimicrobiia; order Eremiobacterales; family Eremiobacteraceae; genus JANWLL01. The sequence goes on along the minus strand of JANWLL010000001.1, from coordinate 6,863 downwards.
TAAGAGCACCACGCTGCCGATGAAGGCCACGATGATACTGCCGAGGTTGATCCCCGTGACACCGGCGTGCCCGAAGTAACCGAATATCCAGCCTCCGATGATCGCCCCGATGATACCGATGATCAGGTCACCGAGAAGTCCGCCAGGCCCTTCACCTTTGACGACCATCCGGCCAAGCCAGCCGCCGATGATGCCGACGACGATCCATGCTAACCAACCCATTGGACGCCCCTACCTTTCCTAACGAATTCGCCGACCTTCGGCGATCGTGCACATAGTACTCGATGGTCGAGTTCGATTCGTCGTTTGGGAATAAAAGCAATCATCCTCGTTCTTCGCGGAAAATAATCGTTACTAATAGGCAACTAAGAGCAGTCGCGCACCGGTACCGCTAGTCGGAGCACCGGTGCGCTGACGTGTCGAAGCGAGTGGTTATCTGAGGGATCCGGCCGCGACCCTTCCTGCCGCGATGCCGATCGGATTGAGCCCCGTCGCGTACGTGCCGACAGGCGTAAGTGCTCCGCTTACGGCGTTGATGGCGAACGCGGATACGGTGTCATCAGCCTGGTTCGTGACATACGCGAACTTCCCCAACGGTTCGATCGCGACGTTGAATGGCTGGGTCCCGGTCGGAAAAGTTCCCACGAGGGTCAATGCGCCGGTCGAGGAATCGATCGTGTAAGCTATTACGTCGTTGGAATTGATGTCCGCGACGTAGACGAATTTGCCCGTCGGGTCTATCGCGATACCGATCGGATCGGTACCGGCAGCGAACGGCGATCCCACCACCGGAGAGAGGGCACCGGTGGTCTGATCGATGGCAAATGCCATGATATCGTTGGAGACGTTGTCGGTCGAATATAGGTACCTCCCGGTCGGATCAACGGCCGCTATGACATCGGTCGAGCCTGCCGGGAATGGCGAGCCGGGAATCGCCGTTAGAGCGCCGGTTGCGGAGTCGATCGTATAGCCCGAGACGCTGCCGGAGCCGCTTGTATTGTTGGGGACGTAGACAAACCGGTCTGAGGGATCGACCACGACCTGGGATGCGCCGGGCCCCGATCCCGAAATAGTGTGTATGAGCCCTATGAATGTCAGCGTGCCGTTCGCATCGATCGTGTACTCCGCGAGCTTGCTGTTATCCCAACAGCTGACGTACGCGAACTTGCTCGATGGATCGACCGCGGGATATCCGCAGCCATGGTCGGAGATAAACGGTGAGCCCGGGACTTGCGTGAGAGCACCGTTGGCCGAATCGATACCATAGCCTGAAACTACGCTTGGCTGATTGGTCACATAATTACCAACCGCGTAGACGAACCTTCCCGATGGGTCGGTGGTGATTCCCCAAAGACCGGCAACGGCTGCAAACGGCGAATTTGCCACCTGCGTGAGACCGCCGGTCGTCTGATCGATGGCGTATGCCGACACGTTCGACGACACGTTGTTCGCCACGTAGACGAATTCGGGCGGCGGCTCGGCCTTCCCCGAAACCAATTCCAACCAATACGTATGCCCTGGAACGGCCGAGAACGAGGTATCGCTTCCGGCAAACGTGGCAACATCGAGTTGGGGGGTGGCGAACTCGACATCCAGCAACGTGCTCGTCGTGCCGTCAAAAACTTCGAGCGCCAAAAGCGTGTTCCCGATGCTCGGAGGCACCTCGAGCATCGTGACCGGAAACGACTGGAACGTTGCGGCCGCAGAATATTGCTGGCTCACCCAAAAGATCGCTGTCGGGGTCGACGCAAACCCGTGCGCGCGAGCGCGTTGCGCGTAAGATCGGACGCTTTGAAGATGAAGCCGCGAAGTGATCGCCTGCGGCGCGGGGGCGGTATTCGGTGCGACGCTATAGCTTGTGATAGTGACCGTCGTGCCGGCCGGTGCGTTGTTCGTCGCCTCGGTCAGCGTACCCGCGAACCCACCGATGGCCGGTATCGGAAGCGCGGTGTTCGCCACAAGGGGGACCGTCGTCGACACCGACGACGGAGATGGATGAACCGGCGGGGGTGCCGCTATCGTCGAACCACCGTTCGATGAGCAGCCGACGTAGAAAAGAATCGCGAGAGCGAGCACGGAGGATGTGATCGAAACCGGCAGCTTTGGCATGGCGAGCCCTCCTGGGTGAGCAGAATGGCTCCACTGTAGCCCGCAACACTAAACGCATCGTAAAATCCGTGCGTGGAGATAGCTATCTACCTGCCAAAAAGCGGCGAAAGCGAAAAAAAGCCCGCCCTGCGATAAGCAGAGTCGGGCTCGAATGTGATGCGCGCTAGCTAATGGATCGCGATCCCAAACGGCGTGACGACTTGCGTGAGCGACCCTGCGATGGTGGTCGCCGGAGCGGCGTTACCACTTGCGCCCCTGGCGTACGTCACGATCGTGTTGTTGCCTATGTTCGAGACGTAGATCACGCCCTTTGCGTCGACGGCGATCCCTGCCGGTTGATTAAGACCGGTGTTCGTACCGTTGATCGTGCGCAGCGGGATGGCGTTGTTGTTCGCCGTCGGCTTGAATTCACCGAGGGTGTTCGCGGTTTCGTTCGTCTCGAAGATATCGCCAGCCGCGTTGAGCGCGACCGCTGCCGGCTTCAGAATTCCCGTCGCTGGACCCGTGATGGTGGCGAGCGGCGGCTTGTTCCCATTTGCGCCCGCGGCGTAGATGGTGACCGAGTTGGACTTCACGTTGGCCACGATCAGCTCGTCGCTGGAATTCAATACGACGCCGGCGGGGCCTTGAAGACCGGTCGCAGCTCCATGGAGCCGGCGGATCGGCGCCACGTTGCCGGTCGCATTTGCCGCGTACACCAAGATGTCGTCGGCCTTTCCATTGGAGACGTAGATGTCGCCGTTCGAATCTAGGGCAACTCCGATGGGGAAGGCTATACCCGTGTTATTTCCGACGATTTCCCGTACGGGCGCCACATTGCCGTTCGCGCCCGCTGCGTAGACATTGACTGATTTCGTCGCAACGCAGGTCAGGTAGATCTCGCCGTTCGGCGCCACGAAAACACCGGTCGGAAAGGCGATGCCGGAATTTGTACCGCTTATCTCAGTGGTCGGTGCGACGTTGCCGTTCGCATGCGTCGGGAACGTGACGATCGCACCAGCACCCGCATCTGCGATATATATGAACTTCGTGAGCGCATCGATCTGCGCGCGGGTCGAGTGCGCAGTCGAAGGCGACGCGCTTTGGCCATTGGGAGGCACCACCGACTTTGCGCCGCAACCGGCGATGACGAAGACTGAGGATAAGACAAGAGAGAGAACCGCACGCGAGTCGCGCATCTTCCGTACCTCGATAAAGCGAAGGTCTGCCCAGCAATAAGGGGTTGAGAGCCGGTTCCGCCCTCCCTTTCCCGTCCCTTGAGCCGTTCGCTGCAATTTGTAGGGCGGGTCAAGTATTTCTTATGCTTGCTGCGAGGACACCAAGTGAAATTCGACCGAAGCGCCTCTGCGTCGCGCATCGGGCCAAGCATGAACCCGGTTTCGAGCATAGAACCTGTGATACTGCGGGGGAAAGTCATGACTCGTCCGGTCGTCGGCATTAGGGGGCCACTGCCTTCTGGAACGGTGACCTTTTTGTTCACCGACATCGAAGGAAGCACGAAGCGCTGGGAGCGTGAGCGCGCCGCAATGCAGGAGGCCGTTCGCCTTCACGACCGGATCATGCGCGAGGCGATCGCGGCCCACGACGGATTCGTCTTCAAGACCATCGGCGATGCCTTTTGTATCGCCTTCTCAACGCCGGAAGCCGCCGCCGCCGCTGCGCTCGACGCACAACGCGCGCTGAACATGGCGGAATTCTCGGCGGTCGACGGCCTTCGCGTGCGCATGGCGATCAACACGGGTACCGCCGACGAACGCGACCGCGACTATTTCGGGCCGGCCGTGAACAGGGTTGCGCGGCTCCTCGCGCTGGGGCATGGCGGCCAGGTGCTCTTGTCCGGCATCGCTGCCGGCCTCGTGCGAGCGAATCCGCCGCCGTCATCGATGCTGATAGACCTTGGTACTCACACGCTCCGAGATCTCAAAGAGCACGAGGCCGTCTTTCAACTCGTCGCGCCCGGCATGCAACACGAGTTCCCTGCGCTGCGCGCGACAAGAGCTGGCGAGGGACCATGGCTCGTACCCGACGCGGTGCGTACCCGGTACTTCACGGGCCGCCAGGACCTCCTCGCGCTCGTCCGTCAACAGTTAGCGGAGCGTCATCGTGCCGCACTGACCGGGCTTGGCGGCGTCGGCAAGACGCAGGCCGGCATCGAGTACGCTACCCGCCACCGGGAGGAATATCCGGGCGGCGTCTTTTGGGTTAATGCAGAGACTTCGGGAAGCCTCACCACCGGTTTCGTCGAGATCGGACGAGCGTTGCACCTCTCTGCCGCGGCATCGAAGGATCAAAAGCAGATCGTCGATGCCGTGTTAGATTGGCTCAACGGAAACGATCGATGGCTTATGATCCTCGACAACGTGGACGATCGCCGCGAGATCCGGCGATTCATCCCCGATCGGGGCAAGGGCGACGTTCTCATCACGTCGCGAGAGTCGGTCTTCCAAGAGTTGGGCATCCCACGCGCGCTTGAAGTGCATGATCTGGACGATGACGAGGCCGTTCGGTTTCTTTTGAACAGGACGGGAAGGGACGACACCGATCCCGCCGAGAGTACGGCGGCGATCCGGCTCGCGACCGAACTCGGAAATCTTCCGCTCGCGCTCGAACAGGCCGCCGCGTATATCGCGGAGACAGGCGCCACGTTCTTCGACTACTTGAACGCGTATCGCAAGCGCCGAGTGGCGCTTCTCGAGCGTGCCCGGGAATTGGTGTCGCACGATACCGTGTCCGTCACCTGGGCCGCAAATTTCGCCGCCGTTTCGGCGATCTCGCCGGCCTCGGCTGATGTGCTGCGCATCGCCGCATTCCTCGCACCCGATGCGGTCCCGTTCGACGTGTTCGCCAAGGGAGCAAAGGCTCTGGGAGGGCCGATCGCCGAGGTCCTTGCCGATCCGGACGAGCTAGCTGTCGCGGAAGTGCTGCGCCCGCTTGCGCGGTATTCGCTCATCAGAGCGGATGTGAAGTCGAGAACCTTTGGCGTGCATCGCCTGGTGGAAGAGATCGTGCGCAACGCGATCTTGGAGCCGGATCGGCGACCGTTCGTGGATCGTGCGGTACGCGGACTCAACGCGGCCCTTCCAGAGGTCGAATTTGACACGTGGCCGATTTGCGATCAGCTCGTCCCTCACGCGATCGCCGTGGGCGTCTGGGTCGACGCATACTCCGTGGTATCCGACGAGGCGGTTCGCGTCTTCGATCTCATCGGACGATACCTGCTCGAGCGAGGCCGTCTCCTCGAAGCAAAGCCGCTGCTTGACAGAGCGCTCGCCATCGGAGAATGCACGCTTGGGCCCGATCACCCGTCTGTGGCTCGCACGATCCACAATCTCGGAGTATACGAACTTTACCACGCTCGTTACGAAGAAGCCCAACCGAAACTCCAACATGCGCTGGCGATCCGCGAACTCGCCCTTGGCCCCGATCACCCCGACGTAGCGAGCACGCTCAACGGTCTTGCGAACACGTATTGGCATCGCGGACGATATGCCGAGGCTCAGCCGCTGTACGAACGTGCACTTGCGATCTGGGAACGCGCGCTCGGGCCTGACAGCCCGTTTGTCGCGACGGGCCTCAACAATCTCTCGAGTGTTCTTCTACGTCGAGGCCGATACGCCGAATCGCTGACGATGAATCAGCGAGCGCTGGCGATCCGCGAGCGCGCCCTCCCGCCGGATCATCCGCATATCGCGCTCAGCATCAGCAACATGGCTGAGAACTATTTCAAGCTCGGTCGCCACGCCGAGGCGGAAGCGCTCGTGAAGCGAGCGCTCGAGATGCGCGAGCGTACGCTCGGGCCCGACCACCGAGATGTCAGGGAGAGCCTCAACACGTTGGCGGCGATCCTCGCCGATCAAGGGCGTTATCCGGAGGCCAAGGCTTTCTACGAACGAGCGCTGGAATCAGCCGAACGGTCGCTGGGGCCCGACAATGCGGAAGCACCCGAGCCGCTCGGCGGGTTGGCGAACCTCGAGTTGAAACAAGGCAGGCACGCGGAAGCACAACGATTGCACGAGCGCGCGGTCGCGATCGCAGAGCATGGGCTCGGTCCGGACCATCCGGAGCTCGCGGCGAGCCTTCTGGGTCTCGCGAACGTCCATGTGGTCGGGGGCCGGCACGCCGAAGCCGAGAGGCTCTTGCGGCGTGCGCTGGCGATCAAGCAGAAGACGCTTGGAGACGATCATCCCGACGTCGCCGAGATCCGCCGGCAGCTCGGCGAGCTACACGGAATCGTCGAATCGTGACTGCGTCGCCGTTCTATTCTAGCATGGCCGATAGATGAACTGTCCGATAGTATATGAAGTTCGACCATAGTTCAGGGCAGGTAACGCGGCGAAACAGCCGCGAAAAAGCGCATACGTGCGATTTCGTCGCACGCGCGTCCGGCGGTCGTTAATGACCGATCGTACTCCTAATTTTCGCTTGTGAGGATGAGATGAATCAAGGACAGAGGCAGTTGATGCGGATCGCCGGGTCGAGCGCGGCTTTGGTGATCGCCGTGTTGCTCGGTGCCTGCACCGGAACGAGCGCTTCCGGACCTGAGACCGCCGGGTTCCCAGCCGGCGCAGGCCCCGCGGGGCTATCCCAACACCAGAACCTTGCCGGCGCGTCGGTGCGCGAGATCGCACTCGCCGACAACGCGATGTTGTACTGGCAACCGCTGCCGTCCAGGATCGCGACGTCCTCGACACCTGCGATCATCAATGCGTTCGTATCGCTCTCTGCGGCCGTCAGCGGCGTGCCTTGCCAGAACT